>JBAVLA010000304.1:0-3166 GCA_049688595.1 Candidatus Nanopelagicales bacterium
GGCCGGGAGTCGCCGGGGCATGCGCCGAGGCCGTGGCGTCAGCAGCTGTGGATCCCATTTCCTCTCCTCAGCCCCAATCGGCCACGTCGGCCATGACGGAGCGCAGCGGTGCGATGACCTCGTCGGGCAGGGACTGCGGCAGGGCGCTGGTCCGGTAGCCCTCGAGGGTGACCACGACGTTGCCGCCCTGGTCGGTGACAACGCAGTCGAACCCGTTGTCGGTCTCCCGGGCGCTGGCGACCAGGGGACCTCCATCCGTCGGCGCACCGTACACGACTGCCCGGTCGACGTGCGTCGGCAGGGCCATGCGTCCCTCGCGTCCGGACTCCCAGAGCCCGGCAGTCTGGAGGCAGAGCTCGATCGCCCGCGGCTGCGCCTGGGTCGGCACGTATGCCGGCAGGTTGTTGGGCGGCAGGGTCGTGGACATCTGCGTGACGGCTGCGTCTCCAGCGCGCCAGGCCGAGGCAACCACCTGGTATGCGGGCCCGTGGAAGTACAGCCGGTAGACGTCGTCCGGGGTGAGCTCGACACCCTGGCTGGCCGGCACTTCGGCCTGCTGCGGCTCCGGCGCCGTGCGGGACAGCCGGACCCGGCCGGTGTGGTGCGTGGTCCGGACCGGCTGGTCCGACCCGGCAAGGGTCCGCTCGGCCTCGATCCGGCACTCGGCCACGAGGTCGGCCCCGTCCGGGTGGACCAGGGCGGTGACGGTCAGCGCCCGCGGCTCGTCGCGGTAGTACTTCAGCGGCGCGAGGAAGTCGACGTCCTCCACGCAGGCCAGCGCCCATTCGGGGGCCAGCAGCCGGGCCGCCTCCACCATCGCCTCGATGCCCATCACGCCCGGCAGCAGCGCGGTGATGCGGTCGCCTCGGTGGTCGTCGAGGAACGGCTGGATCTTCGGATCCAGCGTGGTGCGGACCACGATCCCGTCGTTCACGCTGCACGTGACGACCTCGTCGACCATCGGACCGGCCTGCGAGCAGGCCTCAGCCATCGCCTCCGGGTCGATCCCACCCGTCGGGTCGAACTCGGCCGCCATCATGCCCAGCGTGCCGGCCACGACGACCTCGCCGGCGGGCGTGCCGCTGGTGAGCTCCCGGCGGATCCACGCGATCCCGGCCTCCGGGGGCAGCATCTGCACGCCGGCGGCCTCCATGATCCTGGGGATCGAGCCACGGGTGGCCATCCCGATGCCGCCCCACGCCGTCCAGTCCAACGCGATGGCGTGGGTGTCCGGGCGGGTGCTGCGGAAGCTGCTGGCGATCTTGCACAGCAGGTCGTTCGCGGCCGCGTAGTCGGTCTGTCCGGCGTTGCCGAACCGGCCGGCCACAGAGCTGAACGCCACTGTCGCGCCGATGGGCATATCACCCGCGGCGCTCAACAGGTTGAACCAGCCGTCAGCCTTGACGCCGAACACCAGCTCGAACTCGGGCCGCTCCTTCTTGGCCAGGACCTTGCTGATCTCCAGGCCCGCGGCGTGCAGCAGCACGTCCATGCGGCCGTGCATCTGGCGGATCTGCTCGACCACGGCGGTCACGGCGTCGCCGTCACGCAGGTCGACGCTGTGATAGTGCGCCGTCCCGCCCGCTGCGGCCACAGCCTCGATCGCGGCGCGTGCCGAGGCGAGGCGCTCGAACCTGGCCAGCTCCCGGTCGATGGCAACCGGTGTCGGCCGCTCCCCGCGTGCGGAGATCTGCTCGGCCAGTTGGGGCTTGAGGGCCTCTCGGTCGGTCAGGAACAGCTGCAGGTCGGCGTCCTCCGGATCCGGCTTGGGGGCCAGGTCCAGCAGGTGGAAGGTGCCGCCGCTGGCCTTGGCCAGGTCAGCGGTGATCGCCGAGACGATGCTGCCGGCTGCACCGGTGATGACGAACACCGAATCCGGCCCGAGCTCCATCGCGCCGGGCAGGGGCTCGTCGGCCGGCGGGAACGCCACCGTGGAGAACCCGACGCCCCAGCGCCGGTCGTCGGCGTAGCCGACCTCGACGCAGCCGGGGTCCTTCAGCGCCTCGTCGATGAGGGTATCGGCCAGGGCGCTGGTCTTCCGGCTCACGGGGAAGTCGACGGCCTTGACCAGCACGTCCATGCGCTCACGCTTGTACGACTTGGCGAAGCCCACGACCGACCCGCCCATCGGGCAGGTGGCGCCATCCGGCGTGTAGCCGTGGTAGCCGCCCAGCCGACTGGCGGTGACCAGGAACGGCTTGTCCTCGGTCACGTCGTGGAACAGGGCGTGCAGGGCGACCACGCGGCGCCGCAGCGCCTCCCGCCAGGCAGCCAGGTCCATGGCTGGGAACGAGCCCTCATCGTCGAGCGCCGGGAGCCAGAAGACGCCGTTCACGGGCTGTCCGGCGGCCCAACCGGTCACCTGCGACAGCAGGTCGTCGGTCGGGGTGGCTCCCTCGACTGCCAGGACGTCGGCGCCCAGCTTGGCCAGCCTCTTGACCAGTGCGGCTCCCACGCCACCCTCATCCAGGACGACCAGGATGCGGGCGCCCTCGCCGAGCGTCACGCCGGTAGGGGTGCACATCGAGAGGTCGGGTCGCAGCGCCGGCATGGGGATGCGCCGGGGGAGCTTGTCGATGGCGGCGTAGTCCCCGACGATGAGCTTCTGGGCCGGTGCTGCTTCCTCGCTCGGCTGCGGCACGGCCTCGCTCTGCTGCGGCACGGCCTCGACCGGGGCGGCGGCTGCTGGTGCGGCGGCCGCGGTGATGCCGGTCTTGTCGCGGACCCAGCCGATGACGTGGGTGAGGGTCGGGAAGTCGCGCAGGACCAGGGAGTCGTCGGCCTCGATGTTGAACTTCTCGCGGACGGTGGTGAAGACCTCGGCCTGCTTGACGGTGTCGACGCCGAGGTCGGCTTCCATGTCCAGGTCGGGGTCGAGCAGTTCCGGCGGGTAGCCGGTGAGCTCGGCGACGATCCCGACGACGGTCGCGGCGACCTCGTCGGCGGCTGGGGCGGCGGGGGCTGCCTCGGGAGCAGCGGGGGCTGCGGCTGCGGCGGCTGCTGGTGCGGCGGCCGCGGTGATGCCGGTCTTGTCGCGGACCCAGCCGATGACGTGGTTGAGGGTCGGGAAGTCGCGCAGGACCAGGGACTCGTCGGCCTCGATGTTGAACTTCTCGCGGACGGTGGTGAAGACCTCGGCCTGCTTGACGGTGTCGACGCCGAGGTC
>JBAVLA010000305.1:0-2056 GCA_049688595.1 Candidatus Nanopelagicales bacterium
CCGTCGAGGAACAGGAACGCACCCTGCTCTTCACCCGGTTCGACAACGACGACGCCTGGCGGCTCGGGTGCCTGCTCGTCGAACTCGCCCAGGAACGGAACCTGGCCGTCACGATCGACGTGCGCCGCGGAACTCAGCAGCTGTTCCACGCCGCCCTGCCCGGCACCACGCCCGACAACGACAGCTGGATCGAACGCAAGACCCGGGTGGTCGAGCGCTTCGGGGCGTCCTCCTACCTCGTCGGGCTGCGTGCTGCGGCCAAGGGCACAACGTTCGCGGCCCAGCACGACCTGCCCCTGCGTAACTGGTCAGGTGGTGGCGGGCGCCCAGGGGTTTTGGCTGGTGAGGCGCGTGAGGGCGTCGAGCATGGTGAGGCCGTGCTTGTGGGCGGTGGCGGTGTAGGAGCGTAGGGCGGCGAAGTCCTTACCGCCTTGGAGGGTTCGCATGCAGCCGGAGACTTTCTGGCGGATTTTGGCCATGCGGACTTCCCGCTCGGCGGCGTTGTTATCGAAAGGGGCGTCGAAGTTGGTGGTGAACCGCAGGTAATCGTCGGTGCGTTTGAGGAGTCGTCGGGCGAGGGCGCGGTGTTTCTGCTCGACCTTGTTGGTCGGTTCTGGGCCGGCGCCGATGATGGCGGCGTGGCGGATCAGCTGGCGGTGGTGGGCGAGGACGCCTGGGTCGATGCCGTCGGCCCCGGCGGCCTTGGCGGTATCGACCGCTCTCTTCAGGGCCAGGAGGGCGTCGGTGACCTGGCCGGCCCAGCACCACCGGCCCGGTTCGTTGCCGGGGTGGGTGTTGCGCTCGTGGTGCTCGGTCACGGCGGCCAGCTCCCGCAGGACGTGCGCATTGCACAACACGTGGGTGGCGCCGGTGTAGGCGTCGTAGGGCGCGAACGCGTCGTGCACCGCGATCCCCGTGAAGGTGGGCAGGACGCCCATGGCCTGGATCGCGGACTTCCCGCGGTGGGCGTCGGCGTGCAGGAGCGAGAGCTTCTCGGTGGAGGCGGAGTGCAACCAGGCCAGGCGACCCTCGCACCGCAGTGACGTCTCGTCGAAGTGCACCACGTCCGCGCCGGTGATCTGTTCGGTGACCAGGCGCAGGAACGGTCCCAGGCCACCGGCCGCGCGGGTCGTGGCTGCGGCGACGGTGGCCGCTGAGACGGGTGTACCGAACAGTTCGGACAGGGCGCGGGCGGTGCGCGTCTTGGACAGGAACTGCCCGTGGAACAGGTAGATCATGACCGCGGCGGCCCGCGGCCCGTACTGCACCGGGGCGTTGACTTGCTCCGGTGCGCTGGCGCAGGTGATCGCCCCGCAGGCGCACCGGCGGGCGACGATCTGGTGCTCGACCACGTGCAGGGCGATCGGGGGGATGTCGAAGACCTGCCGGCGGACCGTGCCCGTCTCGGGTGCGCCAGCCAGGTCGGCCCCGCACCCCGAACACGCCCGCGGTTCGTGGCGCACGACCTCATCCGGGTGCGCCACCTGAGCCAGCGTCGCTCCTCCGTGCCCGACCTGACCGCCCGGGCGACGGCCCGAGACCTTGCGCAGCGACCTGGGGGCGGGTTTGGCCGGCCCGTCCGCAGACGGCGGCTTGGAGGAGTTGCGCGAGCTCGCACCGGCCTGCGCCTCCAGCTCGGCGACCCGAGCCTTCAGCACGGCGTTCTCGGCCCGCAACGTGGCCGTCTCTTCCCGCAACAGGGTCAATTCCGCGTTCAACGCACTCACCTGAGCGCCCAGCGCAACGACCATCTGAGCGAGCTCGGAATAGGTCGGCCGCGGCGTCATGAACCATATTGTTCCAGGTCAAGGGCACAATTCGCGCGTGCCACGCCACGCCATGCGAAGAAAATCCGGCGGCTCACATCGACCCGACGTCAGCCGAGAAACGACATCCCGTCCACAATCCCGACAGTCGATTAGCGGAAGAAATCACGCCCGCAGCGGTCCAAAGACCTGACCAGTTACGCCCCTGCAGCAGTACGCCGCTCACGGTGGCTCCTTCCCCGTCCGGGTCGACGGCGTCGGCATCATCGGCGCGGTCACCGTCTCCGGGC
>JBAVLA010000306.1:0-5070 GCA_049688595.1 Candidatus Nanopelagicales bacterium
GGGAACCGCTGCTCGGCCAGCGCCAGCAGCACGGTGGGCTTGCCGGCGACGATGTCGTCGCCCACCGGCTTGCCAGTGCGGGCGGGGTCGCCGAGCACGCCGAGGATGTCGTCGCGCAGCGCGAACGCCTCGCCCAGATGCAGGCCGAAGCTGCGCAGCGCGGCCAGCGTATCTGCGCCTGCCCCGGCGGCGAGCGCTCCCAGCTGCAGCGGGCGCCAAGCCGTGTACGCCCCGGACTTCGTCGCGGCGACCTGCCGGGCATGCTCGAGGTCCCGGCGGCCAGTCGCGGCGCCGACGAGGTCGCGGGTCTGGCCGGCGATCAGCTCGATGGACATGGTTCGCCACGCGGACCGCAGCGCCGCGGGCAGCCGGGCGGCCAGCACGTCGGCCTCGCTGTGCAGCAGGTCGCCCACCAGGATCGCGATGCTCTCGCCGTAGCGTTCGGCCGCGCCCAGCCCCCCCGCGGCGCGGTGCTGCGTCCGCGCGCGAGCATGAACCGAAGGGTGACCGCGGCGCTCCTCGGAGGCGTCCATCACGTCGTCGTGCACGAGGGCGAACGCGTGCAGGAGCTCGAGCGCAGTCGCAGCCATGAGCATGTCGCCGCGGCCCTGCCCCCTGCATTCGCCGCCGGCGGCGACCCAACCCCAGTAGGTCATGCGCGGCCGCAACCGCTTGCCCCCCGAGCCGACGGACTCGCGCAGCAGCTGAAGCACGGAATCCGGCTGCAACGAACCGGACCGCCGATCGGCTGGCGAGAGGTCCTGCCAGTGCTCAACGAGCGCCCGCATAGTCGCTGCGAGCAGCTCGTCCACGGCCGCGACGGCCGCTGCTTCGCCTGTCAAGCCCCGCCGAGGATGGGACATGCTGCCGGGAGCCCATGGCAGGCGGGCGGTCCCGTGCTGGACTGCGACCGTCATGGCAGGACCTCCTCCTGAGCGTCAAGAGCGGCCAGTTGCGGGATCTGCAGCACGGACCACGGGCTGAGCAGGGCCGGGGCGGTGCGGGCGAGCGTGACCAGATCGATCCAGTCCACCCAGGTCGTGGCGATGACCTCGGCCGGGTCCGGGGCCAGTCGGCCCTCGACTCGACCCACCCAGACCGGGCAGATCTCGTTCTCGACGATGCCTGAGTCGTCAACCGCGCGGTAGGAGAAGTGGGGAAGGGCCATGCGCAGGGCGATCCCGGCCACGCCAAGCTCCTCCTGCAGCCGGCGCTGCACCGCGGCCCTCGGCGACTCGCCCGGCCGCGGGTGCCCGCAGCAGGTGTTGGTCCACACCCCCGGCCAGGTGGCCTTCGCCAGCGCACGCCGGGTCAGCAGCACCCGGCCGCGGGCGTCGAACAGGTAGCAGGAGAATGCCAGGTGCAGGGGCGTGGTGGAGTTGTGCACGCCAGCCCTGTCCGCGGTCCCGCTGGGTGTCCCGTTCAGGTCGAGCAGGACCACCTGGTCGTCGCCTCCCTCAGGGCGCAGGGGCAGGGCGGGGGTGGATGTGGGGGTGGTGGCGCGCATCGAGGTCGTCGCGCACTCGCAGTTCTCGGGCACAGCCTCGGCACCTCCTCTCCGGACGGCTGAGACTGAACAATAGTGCCAAGTGCTCATGACTTGTGCAAGGTTATGGGCGTCGACACTGGACATCTTGGTTGCGGATCTGCCATGGTATGTACAAGTAGACGTACACTGACAAAGTCATGGTGACGATCAAGCAGGCAGCTGAGCTGACCGGCGTGCCCCAGTCCACCCTGCGCGCTTGGGAGCGACGGTACGACGCCTTCCGCACGCAGCGAACAGCCGGTGGCTATCGCCTCTATGACGAGGACGCCATCGCCCGGATCCGGCAGATGCAGGCGCTGGTGTCCGCAGGACTGCCCCCGCGGGCGGCCTCGGCAGAGGTCGCGCTTCGGCGGGACGATCTTCGTCCGGGCGGGCTGCCAGCCGGTGCCCCTGATCCCGACGAACTCGAGCGCCTGATCGCGGCGCTGGCCGAGATGGACGCGGTCACCGTCCAGCGGCTCGTGGACGGCCCGCTGGCCCTGCGCGACTTCGAGACCTGGGTGGACGGCTGGCTCATGCCGGTGCTGCAGCGGGTGGGCAGGGCTTGGGCAGACCAGGAGATCAGCGTCGCCGGTGAGCACCTGATGTCCCACGTCGTCATGCGTCGGCTTGCCGCGGCGTACGACGCCGCGGGGGCGCCGGTCGGCGAGCCGCCCGTGATCGTCGGGACTCCGTCGGGCGTCCTGCACGACTTGGGCCTCATGGCCTTCGCTGTCTGCCTACGTCGACAGGGGGCAGCCACGCTGTATCTCGGCAACGACGTCCCCCCGGACGCATGGGCTCATGCGCTGACCAGCACGCGGGCCGTCGCCAGCGTGACGGCCGCCTACCGACGGGCCGACGGGGCCCGGGTGGCGGCTCTCGCCGAGCGCTTGTGGCTCGACCAACCGTCAGCACGGATCGCCGTGGGTGGCAGCCACCAGCGGCTGGCCCCCAAAGGCTGCGTGCAACTCGGGCACAGCATCGCCATGGGCGCACTCGCGGTCGTCGAGATGGTGCCCCTTCCTGACGGGTAGTCGGCGGGCGCGTCGTGGACAGCTGTCACCCGGCTGTCGGGGAAGGTCGCAGCGTTGAAGCGGGCGGCCGCTTCGGCGTCACCATCGAATCAGGGACAGATCGCGTTCTTGGGCATGGACTCGCCCCCGACCCCCGGGCCTGTCAGCGGTGCGGCGAGTGGCCGACGTCGGGTGACCCGTGTCAGCCCTCCATGGTCATCAAGTTGATGATGTTGCCGTCCGGGTCGCGGAACCACACGGCCTTCCCACCGTCCATCGTGGCCACGCCGTCGACCCAGACCACGCCCTCCCACTCGAAGGTGTCGAAGCTGACCCCGGCATCGCGGAGCCTGGCCACCTCAGCGTCGAACCCCCCGTCGTCGACCTGGAACGCCATGGTGGTCGCCTGGTTGGTGCCCGCGAACTGCGACGGGTACAGCAGGAATCCACTGGCCCCGCACGTGTAGAGAAATCCCTCGCCTTCCAGTTCCCGCACCGCACCAGCAAGGCCCAGGGTCTCCTCGTAGAAGGCCCGCGCCCGGTCCAGATCTGCTGTCGGAACCGTTGCGATCGGTGTGTAGTTGGACAGCATCGCGTCCTCCAGCGCTGACCGGCATCAGGCGACGCCGGCGCCCTTCGAAGGTACCCCCCCAGCACCCCTGCTGTCTGTAGGGTGTTTGGTCGCCGCGGTGAGGTCCACGACCGCCCCGGATCGCAGCCCCGCGCCGTCGCGCCGGACAGTCGGGCACGTGCCGCCATGTCATGGCGTTGGCTGGCTGCCCCCCACTGTCGTGCGGTCGGCGGGATGGGCGGCTCGCCGGCTCAGGGCGAGCAGGGGAGCTCCCAGGACCTGGATCACCCCACCGACCGCGAGGGAGGCCGCGTAGCCGGACACGTCCGCGACACGACCGAGCGCCGGCTGGATGACGACACCCCCGCCGGACCCCATGAGCGACGCGAAGCTCAGAACGGTGGCGCGCTGCTCCGAGGGGATCATCCCGTTGAGGTAGGCGCCCTGGACCGGCGTGCCCACCGCCCCGAACAGGGCCCATCCGGCGGCGAGGACGAGAACCGCCCAGAAACTGCCGGCCGCGCCGGCGACACCGACCCCGACGAGCAGGGCAGCAGCGCCGACGCACGTCACGATCAGCACGGTCGTCCGTCGCGCGACCCGCGCGGACACCGCGGCAGCCACCAGCCCGCCGAGGATCTGCGAGCCGGCGACGACAGCCGCTGCGGTTCCTGCGATCGCGTAGGCGTCGGGATCACCCCACAGCTCGAGAAGGAGCGGTTGCAGGGCGTAGAACGCGTAGATCGCGACGCCGGCCTGCAGTGGGGCTGCGAGCATCACCCACCTCACCGGCGGCGATCCGAGGCCGTGGTGCACCGACTCGCGCAGCGTCTTGCGCACCGACGCCCGGACGCCCAGCCCGACCGCGGGGGTGAACCCCAGGTCGCGCATCACCCACGAGGCGACCAGGAACATCACCACGAGGATGGCTGCGCGGAGCAGGAAGGGCACGCCGAGGTTGCTGGCTTGAGCGATCACTCCCCCGGCGACGCTCCCGACGAGCATCGCGGCACCGGCAACGGCCTGCCCGCGGCCGAGGACGGAGTCCAGCGATCCGCGGAAGCCGGTCGCGGCCAGGGCGTCGACGAGCCAGGCATCCACGGCCCCGCTGAAGAACGTGAAGCCCAACCCGAGCAGGACCGATACCAGCGCCCAGGCCCAGAACGGGCCCTGCACGATCCACAGCCCCCAGTACAGCGCCGTGCTGCCCGCCAGCGTCAACGTGCCGAGCTGGTAGGACCGCCGGCGCCCTGCTGTGTCGGCGACCACCCCGGTGGGGACCTCGAAGATGATCATCCCGAGGGTGAAGAAGGCGTTGGCTGCGAACGCCTGGGCGTTGCTCAGCCCGGCATCGAGCAGGAAGAGCGTGTTGATGCCCCAGATCAGGGAGGCCGCCAGCGTGTTGCCCAGCATGAGGGCCAGGTAGGTCCGCTGGACCTCAGCCGCAGTCACCGGTCCGCCTCCACGGCAACCTCCCTCACCACGAGCTCCCCGGCCCAGCCGGGCGGCGTTTGGAGCATGGCCCCATCGGGGCGGGCGGGCAAGTCCGCACCGCGCGACGGCCGGATCCTGCGCTCAGACTACGTCGGCCGGGGCTGTCCGTGCGGGACCTGAGGCTGCCGGGCGGGGGCACCGTGCCCGGGCAGGACCAGACGCGGCTCCAGGGCCCGGATCCGCTCTACGGACGCCGCTACAGCAGCAGCAGGTCCGCGGTGACCGGCCGGACACGGAACACCCGCCGGATCGCCTCCTGCACGCGGCGGCCCTTGGCCGGCAGCCGCCCGCCGGCCAGCACCGGTGCATCGAGTTCGTGGATCGCCAGGCGGGCACCGGTCCGCCGGCGCAACTCCTCCGCACCGCGCATGTGGTCGACGTGCCAGTGCGTGATGACGATCAACACCACGTCTCGTGGACGCCTGCCCAGTCGCTGGATAGTGCGCAGCGTGTTCGCCGCG
>JBAVLA010000307.1:0-9655 GCA_049688595.1 Candidatus Nanopelagicales bacterium
GCCGCGGCCTGGGCTGCGGTCGAGCCGGGAACCTCTGCGCCGGCGAACACGCGGGCCGCATCGGGTGCGCGATGCCGGCCGGGGACGTACTCCTCAACGGCGACGTGGAAGTTCGCCCCGCCGAATCCGAACGCGCTGACGCCAGCGCGGCGCGGCTCTGGGCCGGCGTGGCTCCACTCGCGCAGTTCGGTGTTGACCCGGAACGGGGTGCGCGCCCAGTCCACTCTGGGGTTGGGGTCGTGGAAGTTGAGGCTCGGTGGGAGGACCTTCTCGTGGAGGCACATGGCGGCCTTGAACAATCCCGCCGCGCCAGCCGCGCCCTTGAGGTGGCCGATATTGGACTTGACCGAGCCCAGGGCGATCGAGCCCGGTGCGACCCCGTGCCCGGCGAAGATCTCGTCGAGGCTGGCTAGTTCGGTCGCGTCACCAACGCGGGTGGACGTGCCGTGAGCCTCGAGCATGCCGATGGTCGCCGGGTCGACGTTGGCGTTCTGCCACGCCCGACCGACGGCGAGCCGCTGGCCGACCGGGTTGGGTGCGGTGATGCCCTTGCCCTTGCCGTCGCTGGATCCGCCCATGCCCAGGATGACCGCGTAGATCCGGTCGCCGGCCTTCTCCGCGTCGGACAGCCGCTTGAGCACGAACAGCGCAGCGCCCTCGCCCATGACGAACCCGTCCGCGCCGGCATCGAACGGGCGGGTGCCGGTCCCCGACAGGGCCCCGATCTTGCAGAAGCGGACGAACGCCCCGGGGCTCATGTTGTGGTCGAGGCCGCCGCTGAGCGCGACGTCGTAGTCGCGTGCGAGCAGGCCGCCGATTGCCGAGCTCATGCCCGCCAGCGCCGAGGCGCATGCCGCATCCGTGGTGAAGTTCGGTCCGCGGAAGTTGAACAGCGCCGAGATCCGGCCCGCGAGGATGTTCGCGAGCTCTCCGGGCATCGTGTCCTCGGTGATGGTAGGCAGGTCGGCCACGAACCGCTGCCGCGCCTCAGACCGGATCGCCGCCCGAACATCAGGTGGAAGGGCGGCGAACGACGGCGACGCGACCAGGTCGCGGTCGAACTCCGGGTAGCCGATGCGCATGGTGGTCTTGACGTACTTGTCGCCGCCGAGGGCATTGCCGAAGATCACGGCCACCCGGTCGGTGTCGACGTCCCAATTCGGCCAGCCGGCGTCCACGAGCGCCATGCGTGCAGCGCTCACGGCCCACTTCTGGCCTTCGTCGAAGTGGGCGGCGACATTCGGCGGCACCGGCAGGCGCCACGCCCGTGGATCCCACGGGAACTCGCGCACCCAGCCGCCGATCTTGGAGTAGGTCTTGTCCTCGGCGTCGTGGTCCGGGTCGTAGTAGAGCTCAGGATCCCAGCGATCGACGGGGACGTCGCTGATCGAGTAGCGACCGTCTCGGATGTTGCCCCAGAACGCCTCTGCGGTGGGCGCGTCGGGCATGATCGCGCTGATTCCGACGATGGCGATGGG
This sequence comes from Candidatus Nanopelagicales bacterium, assembly GCA_049688595.1. Taxonomy (GTDB): domain Bacteria; phylum Actinomycetota; class Actinomycetes; order S36-B12; family CAIYMF01; genus Prado023. Next base: position 1,479 of record JBAVLA010000307.1, read on the forward strand.
TTCGGTTTGGGTCATCGGAACTCCTTGCGGATCGATGGAGGACGCTTCAGTTGCGGTCGTGCAGTCCCGTCGTTTCCGTGCCGTGGTGGAGCTATGCGATCACTTGCGGTTGTACAGCGTGTCTGCGAGCGCCGACATGTCGGCGACCAGGCCGGCCTGGGCACCGCGGATGGCATCCAGGCGCAGTGTGGCAGGCAGACGCGGATCAAGTCCCAACGAAGGGTCGGCTGAGCCCGCGACCCAACGCAGGCCATCTTCGCCAGCTTTCAGGGCGGCCTCACGGGCGAAGATCCGCGCGATCACGGCCAGGGCGCTCGCGTCGAACCTGCGGTTGGCCTTGGCCGGGAGCGTCCCGTCGGCCGCGGCAGCCGCGCGGCGGCACAGTGAAGCGGCGCACTCGACGTTGGCGGCGAGCTCGCCGAGCCGGAACAGGATGTGCTGGTGGCGGGTCAGCCGGCCGGCCTGGCAGGCGGAGAACACCCCGGCCAGGGCCTCGAGGGCCAGGGCGGCCGTCGAGGCGCCGACCTGCGGGTGCGTGGCTGCCAGCGCGTTCATCTCCTGGGCTGCGGTCAAGTAGTACGTCCCGCGCGTCTTGAGGTGCTCCTGCCAGCGGTCGCGGGCGATGGTCATCTCGAGGATCTCCGAGGTGCCCTCGTAGATCGTGGTGATCCGCACGTCGCGCTTGATCTTCTCCACCACGTACTCACGGGTGAATCCGTACCCGCCGTGGGCCTGGATCGCATCCTCGGCGGCGCGGTTGCCCGACTCGGTGGCCATCAGCTTCGCGATCGCGCCCTCGGTGTTCAGGGCGCCGTCGGGGCCGGCGCCGGCGTCGATGCGCAGGGCGGTCTCCTCGATGAACGCGCGCGCTGCCTCAAGCCGGACGACGTGCGGGACGATCAGCTTGTGGGTGTAGCCCTGCTTCTCGGCCAGCGGCGACCCGCCTGCGATCCGGGACTTCGAGTACTCGATGGAGCGGTCGACGGCCTCCCAGCCGCCGCCGAGTCCGAACGCGGCCACCATCACGCGGGTGTAGCCGAACACCTGCTGGGCCTGCACGAGCCCGCGGCCCTCGACGCCGCCGACGAGGTTGGCGACCGGGACCTCGACGTTGTCCAGGAACAGCGCCGCGGTGTTGGACAGCCGGATCCCGTGCTTGTCCTCGGGCTTCGCGCTGGTGAAGCCGGGGGTGCCCTTCTCGACGACGAACCAGGTGGGACCGCCGGGGGCCAACGCCAGGATGGTGGTCGCGTCGGCGATCGTGCCGTTGGAGATCCACTGCTTGGCTCCATTGATGCGGTACCCGGTGACCTCGCCGTCGACCTCGATGGGGACGGCCCGGGTCTTCATCGCGCCCAGGTCGGAGCCTGCCTCGGGCTCGGTTGCGCCGTATGCGAAGACGATGCCGTCCTCGGCGATTCGGCCCAGCCAGAGCGCCTTCTGCTCATCGGTGGCGCCCACGAGGATGGGGTCGCTGCCCAGGAAGGTGGCGAACACGGCGGTGGCGAGGCCGATGTCCTTGCGGGCCAGGACCTCGCAGATGAGGTACCCGTCGAACGCCCCGCCGCCCATGCCCCCGTAGGCCTCGGGCACGAATACCAGTTGGATGCCCAGGTCGGTGGCCATCGCACGCAGGGTGTCCTCAGGACAGATGTCCTCGTGATCGAGTTCGAGGATCCGCTCCGGCGTGAGCGCGTCGGTGAGGTAGTCCCCGAGGCCCTCCAGCATCAGCTTCAGGTCTTCGGCCTCGAGTCCCTGGTCGATGGTCATGTGGACCTCCTCCTCGATCTGGTGGGCCTTCCGCCACCGGGTCCATAGGCTAGAGGTCCGCCTGCGGTGGTCAGGACGCCGAACCTACCCCGATCGCGGGACCAAGGACCGTTACCCGTCAGTAGTACCGGCTGGCTGGCCGGCCGGATGCTGGCGTGGCCGGTCACGCCGTCGGCAGCCCGGTCCGCAGGTAGTGCAAGACGGCGCTGGCCGGGTAGAAGCCGCTCCCCTCCGGTTGTGCAGCCTGCAGGGCGTGCACCGAGGAGAAGTCGTCACCGGAGGTCACGATCGCCGGCTCGATGGCGCCGCTGCGTCGACGCTGCGGGAGGTCGGCGGCCGACATCAGCGCGTTGCACAGGCAGCGCCGGCCCTCTGCGTTCTCGGCGCGACCGCCCTTGCGCCCCGTGTATACCGAGAGCGGTTCGGCCGGGCAGCGGTAGTCCAGCCCGCCGTCGGCCTTCTTGAACGGGACCCGCAGCGCGCCCAAGTCGCAGACCGCCTGCCGGGCGGCGGCGACCTCGGGATCGCTGACCGTCCCCTCGAGCTGGACCACCTTGAACGGGAACCCCGTTGGCGACACGCGCCAGTCGCTGCGGACCTCGACGGTCCCGTCCATCACCTGGTCGAGGACCGCGCGCTTGAGGCTGGGGGCCAAGCCGGACTCCGCGGAGTAGGCGAAGGCGGTGCCCACCTGGACGCCGACGGCGCCCAGCGACTTGGCGTGGGCGAGGCCCTCGGGCGTTCCGTAGGACCCTGCCATCCAGAACGGCAGACCGATTGCGGCGAGGTCGGCGATGTCGGGTTCGTCGCGCTTGTCGTACACAGGCTGGCCAAGGTCGTCAATCACGCGCGGACCGCGGGGCGGGGCGTTGTGCCCACCGGCGGACGGGCCCTCGACGATGAACCCGAACGGGCGGGTGCGCGGGTCGCTGGCCAGGCCCTTGGCCAGGTCGACCGAGGATACGATCGCGAGGAATCTCGGCTGTGGAAGGCTGGTGACACCGAGCAGCTCTCTGGGGCTGCAACGCACCGAGATCCGTGGGTCGTCCGAGCGCATGCCCTGGGCCCGGATCCCGAAGTCGACGTCCTCGCCGCGGGACATCTTGCGGATCAGCTCAGGGATCTCGGCAGGGTTGCCGGCGCCGACGATGACGTAGTCGACGTGGGCGAGCATCGCCCCGAGCAGGCCGAAGGGCAGTGGGATCTCGATCTTTCGCAGGAAGTTGATGCCGACTGGCCCAGGGTGCCCCTGCTTGGCCAGCCACACCTCGACGAACGCCGAGACGACGGCGAGCTCCTGCAGGGCGACCTTCGGCGTGACCGTGAAGCGGGGGACGTTGCGGAACGACTCGTCCTCAGCCTTACCACCGTGGATGTAGTACTCCTTGATGATGCGTCGGGACATCGCCGGGATCGGGAACGCGGCCAGTGCCCGGCGCATGTGCCCACCGGGGTCGCCAATCTGCAGGCGGCGCGCTAGCACTATTTCCAGCGCCGTTCCCGACACCACACCGAGCTCGCCGGAGGCGGACACCGCCCCCGCGAGCTCCCATCCGGATACCGCGACTCCCATCCCACCTTGGATGATTGTCGGCAGCCCAGTTTCGACGGTCATCGCCCACTCACTTCGCTTCATGTGGTTGAAAGGTAACACTGAGTCGACTTTGTTCCCCAGCCCCAAGATCAGGCTCGAGCGGAACGGGTGCCTGCGTTCCAGGCACCCGTCCTCCGCCGCGTCGCGGAGGTCCAGTGGACACGATCGCCGGTGCCGTCGTGACATCCGACCGCGCTTGACGGTGCCTCGGCAGGCGCCGGAATCTCACCAGCCCTCCAAGCGAGAATGTGACGTTCGTCACACTAGCGCACCGAGCTCGTTGACACCAGTGTGGCGCGGAGATCCCCACAGGGCCGCACCCATCTCCCGGCGCAAGCCATCGCCCGTCTCCCATCGCGAGCATGCTATTGCGAGGGGCCTGACGTGCCGAACCGTGCCATCAGCCCTGAGACGTCGCCGCGGGCCAGCTTGGCCGCGCTCTGCTCGTCCAGCCCGATGCTCTCCGCCTCGACGCCCCACTTCGACAGCTGCCCGAGGACCGCTGCCCGGGCATTGGCGAACCGGCGGGCGACCATCCGTCGTGCGGCCCACTCCCGCTCCCGGTCGCGCAGCGCCTTCTCGATCCGGGCGACCTGCTCGTCGGACGCGGGCAGGTGGAAGCCGTGTCGGAGCGCCTCGGCCAGTTCGATCCGGTAGTCGTGGCCCTGCCGGACGAACACGCCCGGCCGGGTGTCCATCCCGTTCTTGAGGTCCACGAGGCTGATCACGAATGTGACCACTGGGCGGAAGCTGGACTCGCGGGGAACCCCCGGGGGCCGGGTCTCTGGCGGGCCCATCCACCACGGCTGTCGCACCAGCGAATCGTAGGAGAACTTGTTGATCGGGTCATCGTGGTGGATGACCTGTATGTGCCGGACCGTCGGGTCCAAGCCGGGGATCTCGTCGGCCTGCGCAACCATGCCGAGGATCCCGTCTGGATCGACCGACTCAGGGTCGTTGAACCAGCGATCCCACAGCTTGGTTCGAAATGGCGTGCCGAAGTACAGCCCGCCCTCAAGTCCCAGCTCATCGAACACGTGCGTGCCCTCAGCCGCGATGTCGAGCGCCACCTGGGCGCCGAGGCTCTCGCCGAACTGCAGCAGGCGAGGTCGATGGCCCTCGGGCAGCTCGCTGATCCGGTCCCGGACGCCGCGGAGGATCAGCGACTGCATCTGGATGCCCGGCTTGGTTCGGTTCAGCGCCAGTGCGCTGGGCAGATGGGCGTACTGCGGCACGACGATCGCGCAGTCGCCGCGGCTGAGGTACTCCAGCGCCTCAGCGAATGAGTAGTTGACGTAGCCGACCCCGGTCGGTGCGGCCACGACGATGCGGGAGCGCTCGTAGGCTCCGAGGGCTTCCAGCTCTGCCAGTGCCAGTTCCGCGCGTCCCTGGGGCGTGTCGGCGCTGTCGAAGCCGGCGACTGCACGGATCGGGTCGATCGCAGGTTCCCCCACGACTTCGGTGATCGCATCGGCGGTCAGGGCCATCAGGACGAATCGGCGGCCCTCCTTGCCGATGTCGTCGAAGGAGACCAAGCTTGTCGGTCCAGCAGTCACATAGTGGCTCGTGGGCGGCTCCTGGTAGGCCGGCTCGATCACGTCGTCGGCGTGCATCAGGCGTCGGCGCAGGCGGTTGAGAGCCCAGCCTCCGGCGGGAACCAAGCCAGCAGCGGCGACCGCGTGGCCGACGAGCGGGGTGACCGGGTCGTCCCGCCGACACAGGGCGAGGCTGATCAGCCTCGCAGATCCCTCGGCAAGGGCGTACTCGACGCCGGCGAGGGTGAGCAGCCCGCCACCGACCCCGGCGCCCAGCACGATCGACTTGACCAAGCCCTTGGCCGACGCCGGCGGCACGATCTGGGCACGGTCGCCGGTCTCGCCGAGCCGTTCGGCGCGCAGCTCCCGGCGGCGCACGCGCATCGCCGAGGTGGCGCCGCCGATCGCCGCGGCAGACGCGATCCCCAGGTAGGCTCCCCGCCGGCCGACCAGCGGCTGCATGAGCTCGTCGGAGGCGACGACGAGGGTCGCGGCCAGGGACCCGCCACCGAGCACCCGGGCGGCTGAGGAGACCGCGGCCACCGGCAGCGGGGTGTCGTGGGTGTCGGGAAGGACCTTCGATGCGGCGATGCCGGCGACCGAGAGCAGCGCGGCGGTGATCAGGGTCGTCGTCTCCGGGCTGCCGTGCCCGCGGGCATCGGCGACCAGCTCGGCCGAGGCCTCGATCGCTGAGACAGCCACCGTCCCCGCGCCGATCCCATAGGCAGCGGTGACTGCCGTGGCTATCGCCTGGTCGCTCGTCGAACGTGGCAGCAGCCCCCGGGCGAAGGTGCCTGATGCGATACCTGCTGCTGCGGCCACGCCGGTGCGAAGAGCCAGGTAACGCCGGTCCGGTCGGGCGTTCATGAGGGCAGTGTGCCCGATTCGCCCAGTGCGCGCGAGCGTCCGGGAGTGTTCGCGCTCGCCCGTGTCAGGCGCCGCTGCGCTCCAGCACCAGTCGACCCTGGACGGAGAGGATCCAGCCGACCAGGTCGCGGTCGATCAGCGCCTCGACGCGCCCCGCCAGCGGGCGCGGGAGCTGGGCGCGGGTCGTGGTGCTCGTCGTCAGCCGGCATCCGGGATCCACCGCGACCAGGCGGCATTCACCTGACGTCGTGGCCGACGGTCGGCCGACGATCGCCACCTCGATCGTGCCCCTTGCGCGGCCGTTCCGCAGGGGTCCCCACGCCTGGTCCCAGCGCATCTGGACGTGCTCGGGGAGGAACCGGCGGGCCAGGTCCGGGACGTCGTGCTTGCCGGTGTCCAGTCGCCAGTCCATGGAGGCCAGCGTCTGGTCGCCGGAACGTCCCAGCGACAGCGCGACCATGTCGATGCCGAGCTCGGCGGCGAAGTCCCGGAGGAATCCCTCGCCCGTGAGCTCGGCCAGCGCGACGGAGGCAGGCACTGCCAGGTCGATCGGATGCTCCATGAACGGATTCTCGCCGATGGCGCTGCCGCCGGCCAACGTGGACCGGCGCGCTGCGGTTGTGCATCGGTCCGGCTCACGGCTAGCGTCGGCGGGACGCTGCGTTGGGAGGATCCATGACCGCGGCCGCCGAACCCGCCAGCAGCGCGCTTCCGCGCTCCGAGGTCGGTCTCGCCCGCGCCGCGGCTGCCCTGTGGAAGCGGCCCGCCCGAGCGGCCACCGCGATCCCGCCGGTGACGACGTCCCTGGTCTCCTGGCGACCCGATCCGCAGCGCCTGGCCGACTTCCGGGAGCTGCTCGGATCATCGGCGCCGGTCCCCATCGGATTCCCCCAGGTGCCGATCACGGCTCTGCAGCTGGACCTCATGTCGTCGTGGTCCTTCCCGGTGCGGGTCGTGGGCCTGATCCATCCGGGCTTCGTCGTCGAGGTGCTCGACGAGCTGCCGGCCGACGAACCCTGGGACCTGCGCGTGTGGGTGTCCGGCGGCCGGAGCGACGTGAACCCGATCCACCTCCACCCGGCGACAGCGCGCCTGCTCGGGTTCCGCCGGCCCATTGCCCATGGCTGGTGGACGGCCGGGCGGGTCGCCGCGCGTCTCGGCATCGACGAGCTGCTTCCGGGTCGCAAGCTGGAGATCGTCTTCCGGCGACCGGTCGAGCTGCCCTCCGCGCCGACCCTGTGCTCGAGCACGGCGCCGGGTGTGGTCACGTTCGCGCTCCTGCCCGAGCCGGGTGTCGGGGGTGCGGACGAGCCGGTTCGTCCGCTGGCGTTCGGCCGGGTGACCGGCCCAACCGGCCCGGTGACCCGGCCGGATCGAGCGGCACGGCGGTGAGCTCCTGGCCGGCGGCACGTCAGGCGGGCAGGGAGCCGACGAAGCCAGCCAGGTCACGTGCCAGCCTCTCGGGCACCTCCCACAGCACGAGGTGGCCGGTGCCCTCGTAGACAACCAGCCTCGAGCGGGCGATGTCCGCAAGCAGGCCCTGTGCATCCGAGGCAGCCAGGAGTCCGTCCAGCTCGCCCCACACGATCAGGGTGGGGGCACGGATCGAGCCGACCCGAGTGGGCGGGATAGCTGACGTCAGCCCGGCCAGGGTGTCGCGCCAGGTGCGGGCCGGCATGCCCGCACCGTCGCGCACGCGGTCCTCCACGTACCAGTCAGGGACTTCGTGGAAGCGCGGGAACCAGTCCAGGGATGCCCGGACCCAGGCCGGATCGACCGGGTCAACGAGTGCCTCCACCTCGTCGGCGAAGGGCGGCCGGCCATGCAGGCTTCTCGGTGATCCGACCAGCACGAGTCCCGAGACCCGGTCCGGGTGGTCCACGGCCACCTGCTGTGCCACGTAGCCGCCGCTGGAGGAGCCGACCAGGACCGCGCGGTCCACCCCGAGGGCATCGAGGAAGGCCACGGCGTCCGCGGCGAAGGACGCGAGCGAGTAGCCAGTGGCTGGCTGCTCGGCCTGGCCGTGCCCGCGCTGGTCCGGGGCGAGCACGTGCAGGTGCGCAGGGAGCAGCGGCCGGAGTCGGTCGAAGCAGCCGCGCGACTCCGCCCAAGGGTGCAGGAGCAGCACCGCGGGGCCAGAGTGGTCCCCCTGCTCGACGAATGGCAGGGCCACGCCCGTGCTCAGCTTCACCCAGCGACTGGTGTCGGCCTGCCCGGTGCCGGTCGCCTGCGTCGGTCGGCGCGCCGAGTCATCAGTGCGCTCCATCGCTGCAGGGTATTGCTTCCGAGCAGGTGCGCGACAGCCCTAGGCGAGCCGAAGGCATTCGCTTAGGCTCAGCTCATGTCCGAACGGACGCAACGGGTGTGGCCCGGCCCCAGGGATCGGGCCCCGACGACGAACCGGCCCGCGC
>JBAVLA010000308.1:0-1929 GCA_049688595.1 Candidatus Nanopelagicales bacterium
GGCACGTCCGCGCCGAAGCCGAACGTCAGGTCCGCACCGCCGGCATCGCACCCGCCCTGATCGAACGGGTCGTGGACACCCTGGTCGACCTCGCGATCGAGACCCGCTCCGTGCCGCTCACCCTAGAAGAACCGATCGCGGAGCCGGACGCACTTCGCCGGGCCAGTGGCGAGAGCGTCTACACCGCCCACGGTGCCGCGCGCTACACGTCCAGCCGCATCCTGGAGGCCGAGCAGCGCATCCTCGCCCACGCCGCCCGGACCGGCGGACGCGCTGTGGCGGAGGGGGTTGTGGACCTGGCGCTGTTGGAGGCGCTCGCCAACGGCACCCACCTGACCAGCGGTCAGCGGGATCTGGTGCGGTCCATGGCGGTGTCGGGACGTCGGGTGCAATTGGCGATCGCCCCGGCCGGGACCGGGAAGACGACCGCCATGCGCACCCTCGCCGCGGCCTGGACCGAGACGGGCGGGACGGTGCTGGGGCTGGCCCCGTCCGCCGCTGCGGCGAAGGCGCTCGCCGAGCAGCTGGAGGTGCCCTGCGACACCCTCGCCAAACTCACCTGGACCCTGGACAATCCCGACCAAACCCAGCCCGTCTGGATGGCACGCATCGGACCAGGCAGCCTGGTCATCATCGACGAGGCCGGCATGGCCGACACCCTCACCCTAGATCGCGCCCTCGGCCACATCATCAGCCGGGGGGGCAGCGTCCGGCTCGTTGGGGACGATCGGCAACTCTCGGCGGTCGGCGCCGGCGGGGTGCTCCGCGACATCGAAGCCGCCCACGGCGCCTGCCGCCTCACCGAAGTCCTCCGCTTCACCGACCCCGCCGAAGCCGCCGCTTCCCTCGCCCTCAGAGACGGACGGCCCGAAGCGCTCGGCTTCTACCTCGACCACCACCGCATCCACGTCGGCGACCTCCCTACCCTCGCCCAACAGGTCCTCGACGCCTGGGCCCGCGACCGCCAGCAGGGCTTGGACGCGATCATGCTCGCCCCCACCCGCGAACTGGTCGCCCAGCTCAACCGGCTCGCCCAACACCAAGGTCACCATGGACGTCACCACCCACGTAACCACGAGCCCGCCGTCGGGCTGCGAGACGGGAACAGCTGTACGGCCGGGGATGTGATCATCACCCGGCACAACAACCGGCGTCTCACCGTCGGCAACCTCGACTGGGTCAAGAACGGCGACCGCTGGCAGATCACCACGGTCGGCCCGGACGGCAGCATCCATGCCCGGAGCCTGCGGTCGCGCTACACGGTCACCCTGCCCGCCGACTATGTCCGCGATTGGGTCGACCTCGGCTATGCGACCACCATCCACGGCGCCCAGGGCGTCACCGCCGACACCATGCACGGCCTGGCCACCGGGGACGAGTCACGACAGCAGACCTACACCATGCTCACTCGCGGCCGACACGCCAACCACCTCTACCTCCAAGTCGTCGGCGACGGCGACCCACACACCCTCGCCCACACCGACACCGTGTTCCTGAACACCGCTGTCGAGCGGCTCGAACACATGCTCGTCCGTGACGACGCGCCCGAATCGGCCACGACCCAGTTGCGGGACCAGGACGAACCGGCCCGGCTCCTCGGGCCGGCGGTTGCCCGCTACACCGACGCCCTGGGCTTCGCCGCCGAACAAGTCCTCGGCACCCACGCAGTCACAGCTCTGGAGGACGCGGCCGACCAGGTCGTGCTGTGGGTCAGCGACAGCCCAGCCTGGCCCACTCTGCGCACCCACCTGATCCAGCTGGCCGCCGACGGCCACAACCCCCTGGCCCTCCTACGACAGGCGGCCAGACTCGGCGAACTGGACTCCGCCCACGACCCAGCCGCCGTTCTCGACCACCGCCTCGACACCGTCCTGCCACCAAGACCGGCGGGTCCGCTGCCGTGGCTCCCCCCGATCCCGACCCGGATCG
>JBAVLA010000309.1:0-1921 GCA_049688595.1 Candidatus Nanopelagicales bacterium
GACTCGATGGCTGCGACACGTTGCTCGAGCGCGGCCTGTCGCTGGCCGAGCCCAGCAGTGTCCCTCGCCGCTAGCATGTCCCGACGCCGCGGCTCAATCAGTGACGCCGCCTGCCCGCGCGCCGCCACCATCTCGTCGAAGGCGGCCAGCGACTCGCGCCAGCCCTCGAGGTTGCGCTGCATGATCCTGAGGTCGCGGTAATTCTTGAGGCCCTCCTGGAACTCATGCGACGCAAGCAGGTGATAGAGATAGCGCGTCTGCGGCGCGTCGGGGAGTTTCTGCAGCTGCCAGAGCCAGCCGACGGTGTCGCCGGCGGGCGCCGCTTCGAGCATGGACTCCAGGAAGCCTCCGGCGCGGATCGCGCCCACCGACTGGTCGATGCGACTCTCTTCCTTGCCGTAGGCCTCGATCGCGTAGCGATACTGCTCCGCCGCCTGGCCGTTCGACGCGAGCTGCGCGTACGCGTACGGCACTGCGAGATACGACTCCTGCACCGCGGAGTCGAGCAGGCGGTGCTCCCGCAGTTCGAGCCAGGGCACGAGTGCTCGGTCGGGGTGCTTCGCGTCCGACTCGGCCCAGCCGAGCCCGAGCAGCGCACGATTGGTGAACGGTCCGTCCAGTCGCACGCGCGTGAGCGCCGCGACGGCGGGCTCCGCCTCACGCTGCTGAAGCCTGGCGAAGCCCAGCGCGAGATTGGCGCGGTCGCGCAGCGACAGCTGCTCGTCCGAGACCGCGGGCATGGTGCCGACGGCCTCGAGCCACCGCTGCCCTTCGACCGTGTCTCCGGAGCGCACCAGTGCGACGCCGAGGTTGAAGCGCGCGTACGCACCCCAGTCGTCGCCAGGCGCGCTGCGCAGCACCGCGGCTGCATCCGCGTAACGTCCCTGCGCCATCAGCACGTTCGCCTCGAGCAGTCGCCGCTCGGACTCGAGCGACCCGGGCAACGTGCCGTCGATCCGGCGCAGGCTGTCCCATGCCTGGTCGTAATACCCGCGCTGGTAGCCGATGCGGGCCAGGTAGAAGCGGGCCCGGTCGCGCACGGATCCCGGCACGGATCCGTCGAGCACCCCGTTGAAGATGCGGGTCGCCTCCGCGTGCAGTCCGAGCGAAAGATACAAGCCGCCGGACAGCAGCTCCGCCTCGGCATCGTGATGGGGCATCCGTCCGAGGTCGCTCGCCGCCTCGAGGCGCACCAGCGCGCCGAAGTAGTCGTCCTGGAAGAAATGGAACAGCACGTCCCCGTAGTCGAGGTCCCGGACCTTGCCGGGCGGCGGCAGGTCGCCACCTGCCACCGCGGCGCGCACGGACGCCGCGGCCATCGCGCAGGCCGCGACGGCGATCACCATTGCCCGGACTATTCCCATTGGCGAACGACGAACTCCGGCTGCAGCGACGCCTCGCGGTCGCTGATGCGCAGTTCGACATATTTGGCGCCCACGGTCTTCTCGAACGAGACGCTCGTCCCACGCCGATAGTCGCGGTCGTGCGGGCCTTTGCCCGTGAAGAACGCCACCAGTTCGTGCGGGCCCGACTTGAGATTGCCGAGGTAGAGCTTCTGCACGCCGCCGCGATGCAACGCCTCGACCTCGCGTTCGGTGTAGAGGTAGTTGGCGACCTCCTTGTCATCGACCTTGACCGTGACGGAGTCGAGCGCGAAGAACGTTCCGACGTTCAGGGACAGGAACACCGCCACCTGGGTGCTCGCCGGGTAGAGGATCTCCTCCTCCAGCTTGAAGAGGTCGCGGTTGAGGTCCACGAGCTGCTTCTTGAGGTCCTGCACGTCCTGGTCGACCGCGAGCAATTCCGTGGCTGAGTCAGCGGCGACTTCTGCAGAGCGCGCGTCTGGCGCGACCAGCGCCCCAGCGGCGATAACGACGACGCTTGCGATGGTGAGCAGGCGCGTGCGCAGGGAGCCACGGCG
>JBAVLA010000310.1:0-4467 GCA_049688595.1 Candidatus Nanopelagicales bacterium
GTCGTTGGCGTTCTTCAGGTCGTGGATCAGTTGGGCCAGGTCCTCGATCGAGTAGATGTCGTGGTGCGGCGGCGGGCTGATCAGCCCGACCCCGGGCGTCGAGTGCCTCGTCCTGGCGACCCACGGGTACACCTTGTGGCCGGGGAGCTGGCCACCCTCGCCGGGCTTCGCGCCCTGGGCCATCTTGATCTGGATGTCGTCGGCGTTGACCAGGTACTCGCTGGTGACCCCGAACCGTCCGGAGGCGACCTGCTTGATCGACGATCGCTTCGAGTCGCCGTTGGGCAGGGGCACGTAGCGCTCGGGATCCTCGCCGCCCTCACCCGTGTTGGACTTCGCGCCGATCCGATTCATCGCGATCGCGAGCGTCTCGTGCGCCTCCTGGCTGATCGAGCCGTAGCTCATGGCCCCCGTCGAGAAGCGCTTGACGATCTCGCTGACCGGCTCGACCTGGTCCAGCGGCACGGGCGGGCGCTCGCCCTCGGCGAACCGGAACAGCCCGCGCAGCGTCATCAGGCGCTCGGCCTGGTCGTTCACGCGGGCGGTGTACTGCCGGAAGATGTCCATCCGCCCCGTGCGGGTTGAGTGCTGCAGCCGGAACACCGTCTCTGGGTCGAACATGTGCGGCTCGCCCTCGCGGCGCCACTGGTACTCCCCGCCGACCTCCAGCCTGCGGTGCGCCGGGGAGATCCCGTTGGGCGGGTAGGCGACCGCGTGCCGGCGCGCCACCTCCTCGGCCAGCGTCGACAGCCCGACACCGCCGAGCCGGGAGGTCGTTCCGGTGAAGTACTGGTCCACGACGGAGCGGCCCAGCCCGATCGCCTCGAAGATCTGCGCACCCCGGTAGGAGGCGACGGTGGACACGCCCATCTTGCTCATCACCTTGAGCACGCCCTTGCCGAGCGCCTTGACGAGGTTGCGGACCGCCTTCTCCGGCGTCATCCCGGTGATCACGCGCCGGCGGACCAGGTCCTCCACCGTCTCCATCGCGAGGTAGGGGTTGACCGCGGCGGCTCCGTAGCCGACAAGCAGTGCGACATGGTGCACCTCGCGCACGTCGCCGGCTTCGACGAGCAGCGTGACCTGGGTGCGCGTCTTGCGCCGGACCAGGTGGTGGTGGACTGCTGCGCACAGCAGCAACGACGGGATCGGGGCCCAGTCCTTGTCGGAGTCCCGATCGGACAGGACGATGAACCGCTTCACGCCGGCGATGTGCCGGTCGACCTCCGCGCAGATCTCCCCGAGCCGCTTGAGCAGGCCCGGCCCGCCGTCGGCAACCCGGTACAGCCCGCGGACCTTGACCCCGGAGAACCCCGGGGCGTCACCGTCGGCGTTGATCTGGCCGAGCTTGGCCAGCTCGTCGTTGTCGATGACCGGGAAGGGCAGCACGACCTGGCGGCAGTGCGCCGGCGTGGCCTCCAGCAGGTTGCTCTCCGGCCCGGTCGTGCTGCGCAGGGAGGTGACGACCTCCTCGCGGATGGCGTCCAGCGGCGGGTTGGTCACCTGGGCGAACAGCTGGATGAAGTAGTCGAACAGCAGCCTCGGCCGGTCGGAGAGCACCGCCAGCGGCGTGTCGGTCCCCATCGAGCCGAGGGCCTCCTGACCGGTCCGGGCCATCGGGGTGAGCAGGACGCGCAGCTCCTCCTCGGTGTATCCGAACGTCTGCTGGCGCCGGACCACCGAGCTGTGCGTGTGCACGACGTGCTCGCGCTCGGGCAGCTCCTCGAGGTGGACCAAGCCGGCGCGCAGCCAGTCGGCATACGGGGCCTGCGCCGCCAGCTCGGCCTTGATCTCGTCGTCCTCGATGATGCGGCCACGGGCGGTGTCGACCAGGAACATGCGCCCGGGCTGCAGCCGACCCTTGCGGATGACCTTGGCCGGGTCGATGTCGAGCACGCCGGCCTCCGAGCCCAGCACGACCAGGCCGTCCTCGGTGACCCAGAACCGCCCCGGGCGCAGGCCGTTGCGGTCGAGCACCGCCCCCACGAGCGTGCCGTCGGTGAACGTGACGTTCGCCGGGCCGTCCCACGGCTCGAGCAGCGTCGCGTGGAACTCGTAGAACGCCCGCCGTGCGGGGTCCATCTCCTCGTGGTTCTCCCACGCCTCCGGGATCATCATCAGAACCGCGTGCGGGAGACTGCGCCCGCCCATGTGCAGCAGCTCGACGACCTCGTCGAAGCTGGCCGAGTCGCTGCCCCCCTCGGTGCAGATCGGCAGGATCCGGCGGATGTCACCCGGCAGGACGGTCGAGTTGAGCTGGGCCTCCCGGGCGTGCATCCAGTTGCGGTTGCCGCGCACGGTGTTGATCTCGCCGTTGTGCGCGATCAGTCGGTAGGGGTGCGCGAGGCTCCAGCTGGGGAATGTGTTCGTCGAGAACCTGGAGTGCACGAGCGCCAGGCTGCTGGCGATGCGCGGGTCCACGAGGTCGGGGAAGAACCGGTCGAGCTGGTCAGTCGTGAGCATGCCCTTGTAGACCAGGGTCCGCGACGACAGGCTGGGGAAGTACACCTCCGCCTCGCGCTCGACCCTCTTGCGCAGGCAGTACGCCAGCCGCTCGAAGGCCAGCTGGTCGGTCACCCGGTGGCGCGGGGAGACGAAGAGCTGGCGGAAGCGCGGCATGGTCGCGCGCGCCGTCACGCCAAGGATGTTCGGGTTCGTCGGCACGAGGCGCCATCCCAGGACCATGAGGTCCTCCTCGTCGGCGATCCGCTCGATCGCCGCCATGGCGTGACGCTCGCCGACCCGATCCTCCGGGAGGAACGCCGTGCCCATCGCGTAGGACCCGGCAGCCGGCAGGTCGAAGTCGACCACCGCGCGCAGGAACGCATCCGGGACCTGGATCAGGATGCCGGCGCCGTCACCGCTGTCGGGCTCTGCCCCGGAGGCCCCGCGGTGGTCGAGGTTGCGCAGGGCCGTGATCGCCTTGGCGACGATGTCGTTGCTCGGCACCCCGGTCATCGTTGCCACGAGGGCCACGCCACAGGCATCGCGCTCGAACGACGGGTCGTAGAGCCCGCTGGCCTGGGGTACGGCGGAGAACAGCGTCATGGTCGGCTCCTCAACGCCATCGCCGGCCTGCCCTACAGGCCGCGAGGCGCGGCTGGTGCGGAGTGAAGGTCAGCGGGACGACGTTGGCCCGCCCGTGCGAAGAATAATGCATGGCCGGTGACCCGCGCTCGACCCCGCCGAGCCATGCGCACATCTGCGACCACCCGCTGCGCTCCCCGCAAGGTGAGGTTAGCCTGAGGGAATGAGCCGCCGATTCGTGCCAGTCCTGCTTGCCGCTGCGGCCGTGGCGCTGACGATGCCGGCGCTCGTGCCAGCATCCGAGGCGCGCACCGCAGCGCTGGACAGCGCCGCTGGACCGCTGGCGATGCGGGTGGTGTCCATCCCGGGGGCCGTCGTGCACGAGTCAAGGGGCGGCGCCCGCGGGCCGGCGATGGCTGCCCTGCCCGATGGCCGCGTCCTCCTCGGCGGCGGCCCGAACGGCCGCCAGCTGCTGTTGGCCGACCCGCGGTCAGGGGCGCTGCGCAAGGTCGGCACCGTGATCCGCGCGAACCAGCGGCGCGATGATGCTCGGTTCGCGCCGACCGACATCGAGGTCATGTCGACCACGAAGTCGCGGACCCGCCTGTTCATCTCCTACCCCGAGTGGGTCGCCAAGAGGCGGTGCGTGCGCCTGGCCGTCGATCGGGTCGACATCTCCCTGAGCCGACCGAGGATCCTGCGCAAGGCCAAGGTGCTCCGCTCGAAGCCGTGCGTCCCGCCCCGGAACATCCAGCACACGTCCGGCCGCCTGGTCCGCATCAGCAACAACCGCGCATATGTGTCGCTGGGCGACCTCGGCTACCCCGACATCGCCGATCGGGGCGCCCGGGGGCAGCTCGGCTCGGTCCTGCGCATCGGCAAGGGGGTCCGCCCGGTTCGGATCAGCCAGGGCCATCGCAACGGCCAGGGACTGCTGCTGGACCGGCGGGGCCTGCTGTGGGAGACCGAGCACGGCCCGCGCGGCGGGGACGAGCTGAACCTCATCGTCCGGGGGCGGGACTACGGGTGGCCGTTCGTCACACTGGGTCAGCCCTACGGGTCCAGTGACTACGTCATGCCGCGCCGCACGGGCACGCACGCCGGCTACACCGCGCCCCGCACGGCCTGGGTGCCCAGCGTCGCCACCTCCGAACTCGTCCAGGTGCCGTCCTCCTGGCGGGGGTGGACCACAGCAGTGGGCGGCGACCTGCTCATGGGCACCCTGAAGGATCGGTCGCTGTGGCGGATCCGAGTCAGCGCGGACAACCGCGTCGTGCAGCGGGAGCGGATCAGCGTGGGTCAGCGCCTCCGCGACCTGGACGTGCGTCCGGATCGGACCATCGCCGCGACCACCGATGATGGCAAGCTGCTCATCCTGTCCCGCTGAGGCTGGGCTGCCGCTTCGGCCCCGGCTACCGCTTCGGCCCCGCTTGCCGCGGG
>JBAVLA010000311.1:0-26681 GCA_049688595.1 Candidatus Nanopelagicales bacterium
GTGTTCACCCCGTGCGCGCGCGGGTGCCGTTGGCTGGGTGTTCCTGGCGTTGCCCGGGCTGGCGGGAACCCGGCTGCTGAGAGCGCGAACCGTGTCGGCGGCGGGGCGCCGGGCGGGTTCTCCGGCCTGGACGAGATGCTGCTGTGCCGACCTCGTATGCGACATGGGCCAGCGCGATGCGCTTCCGCGTGAAGGTGGGCGGCATGCCGCAACCGCAGGGCTCTACGCTGACTAACCAGGTTGCGGGCCACCCAGTCCGGCAGGCGCTACGCGCCTTCCGGCCCTGATCGTGAGGGAGACAGGCTTGTACGGCACCCTCGAGGCGAGCGCGTAGCGGGTGTAGCGGGTGTAGCGGGTGTAGCGGCCCTGTGGGGGCCCCGGGAGGGCAAGGCAACGACGTTCGACAACTCGCGCACGAGTGGCAACTCCTTGCGAGGGTCTTCGACCTGAGCTGCCTTCTGGGTGAAGTGCGCGATCCGCGCCTCCTCGAGCGCCTTGGCGATCGCCTCGTCCCGGTCGCTGGCGGCGTGTTGGTAGATAAAGGCTGCTCGCGGGGTCGAGTGGCCCAGGCGGGCCATCGTGTCCTTGAGCGTCGCACCGGACTGGGCAGCGAGTGTCGCGGCGGCGTGGCGTAGGTCGTGGAAGTGGACGTTCGGGAGCCCGGCATCCTCACGGACTCGCCGCCAGGTCTTGCCAAAGTTCGCCGATGACAGCGGCTTGCCGCTCCGAGTGCCGAAGACGAGCGCCCCATCCCGTTCGGGCACGAAGCACTCGAGGTGATCGACGAGCACGGGACCGAGGAAGTCGGGCAGCGCAATAGTCCGCACACCCGCGGCGGACTTCGGGGTGCCAGTCAACCAAGTGCCCTTCAGCCTGTGCAGGGCTCGGCGGACCCGGACCTTGGGGACGCCTTCGACTGGCACCTGGACGTCGGAACGCGTCAGCGCCACGAGCTCGCTGAACCGGAGTCCTCCGTACGCGGCGACCAACACCATGGCCTGGTACCGGGGAGGCACGTCCTCGGCCAGTCGGTGCACCTCGGCAAGAGACGGCGCGGTCCGCTCCGCGTGGTGGACGAGGCCTGCCTTGCGGATCTGGCAGGGGTTGGCCGCAATCTCTCCGTCTCGATGAGCTTGGCCGAGCACCGTACGCAGCAGTCGGTAGGACTGGGCCCGCGCGGTCGGCCCGGTTCGGGCGTCAAGCGCGGCGAACCACTCCCGAACGTCGGCCTGAGTGATGTCCTTCAGCCGCACGTCACCCAGCTCGGGAAGGATGTGCCTGTCGAGCAAGCCGGCGTACAAGGCGCTGGTGCGTGGCTTCAGGTCGGTGCGCCCGGCGAGCCACCTGATCGAGTAGGCGTGCAAGGTACCCCGACCGCGATCGTCTGCCTTCCACGTTCCGCGGATGATGTCGCTCTGCTGGGTGGTCAGCCAGGTCTCGGCGTCTGCGCGCGAGGCGAACGTCACGGGCGCGTTGACGCGAAGGCCGCCCGGCGCGACGAACGAGACCTGGAACCGGCCCGAGGGCAGCTCCCGGAGGCTCCCGAACCGACGCGCCATCCACTCCCTCCTTCCCCTTCGCCTCGCTGGCCGGACGCCCGCCAACAGCAGGAATCTACTGACGCGCACCATCAGACTTCAAGCCCGCGGGAGAGTCGGTTCGCCAGATGCTCAGGTGGGGGCGTTGCGCATCAGTCGGGAGAGACGCTCGGGATGCACGTGGACCACCCTCGCGGGGCAGCCCGGTCGGGGCGCTCTTGGCTCGGGCGAAGGGGCGGCTCACCTCTCCCCAGTACTTCTAGGTCAACTGATCGAAACCACCTAAGTCCCACGGCTTGCACGGTTCGCCAGCGCCAGGTGGTCCGGATCGGCTGGCTGCGGTTCGCCCGCCATCGTCGGTCGATCGGGGCCCGGCGAGGAACGCGGTTCGCGCCCGTATCCGATCGGCCGTGCAGCGAACGTGCATCCAAACCATGTCGTTCGGGGCTGGAAAGGGGGCCTATCGGACACTGCGTGCGCTCACGCAGAAGGGCCCCTGATCAGCATTCGTGCTGGTCAGGGGCCCTTTTCGGGTGGAGCGGGTGACGAGAATCGAACTCGCACTGTCAGCTTGGGAAGCTGATGTTCTGCCATTGAACTACACCCGCGCGACGCTCACTGGCTCGGCGTGCTCATTATGCCTCAGGGCAGAGCCAACCCCAAGTCGGGCACCCCGTGAACCGGGTTGGGTCTGGCCCACGGCGCCGGGGCTACGATCCCGCCATGATCCTGTCCGACGGCTCGATCCGCCGCGCCCTGGCCGAGGGTCGGCTCGTCATAGACCCGGTCGAGGATTCCCAGGTCCAGCCCGCGAGCGTCGACGTCCGCCTGGGACCGGACTTCCTCGTGTTCCGCAACCACACGACCGAGGTCATTGACCCGTACGACAAGCCGGCGGACCTCAACGAACGCGTCCGCGTGCCCGATGGCACGGCCTTCATCCTGCACCCGGGCGAATTCGTGCTCGGGACGACGATCGAGCGGATCGGCCTTCCGGACGATCTGGTCGCGCGGGTCGAGGGCAAGAGCAGCCTCGGCCGGCTCGGGCTGCTCATCCATGCGACGGCCGGCTTCGTCGATCCCGGGTGGCCGTGCGGTCAGATCACGCTGGAGCTGAGCAGCGTGGCCACCCTGCCGATCAAGCTGTGGCCGGGCATGCGAATCGGCCAGCTGAGCTTCCACACCCTCGATGCGCCCGCTGAGCGGCCGTACGGCCATCGGGACCTGGGATCCAAGTACGTCGGGCAGTCCGGCCCGGTGGCGTCCAGGTACGCACGCAACCCCGAGTAGGGGGTGCGGCCCACGTCCGCGGCCTGGGCCGCACCACTGCCTTCACGCGACTGGGTCAACCTGTTGAGGGGTTGACGATCAGGCTCCAACGATCAGTATGGGTTGGCTGGTGAGGGTGATCGACTGCCCTGCGCTGGCGGCGCTGCGTGAGCCGTCCAGCCGGCGGATGGCAGTCGTGCCTGCTGGGAGCTTGAGCGCCTTGGAGCTGGAGGCGTAGCGGATCGAGAGCTTCCCACCCGAGGACGTGCGCATATTGCACGTCGTGATCCTGGACTTCGTCTTGCAGCCCAGCCAAGTGCGACCCGCCATCCAATCCTGCGTCGCAAGGAACGCCCGGCCGCCGGCGGAGATCCCGCTGCCTGTCCGCGAGGTCATGTCGGTGCCCATCTGGTGGAGGTCCCAGCCGTACCAGAACACCCGCGAAACCCCGTAGCGCATCGAGTCGATGTAGGTGCGCGCAACATATGTGGCCGCCTTGGCTCCGGTGTTGCGCACCTTCACCTTCATGTACGGTCGGGTGTCGCCGAAGTTCACCTCAGTGTCCCAGAGGGGCTTTCGACCAGCACCGTACTTGCGGTAGTAGCGCTTGATCGTCTTGATGTAGGCGGCGCGAGTTGCGGGACCGTCCTTCGCAGGGGGGTAGAAGTGGCCCGAGACCACGTCGACCGGCCAGCCGACCTTGCGCATGGCCTTCCCGTAGGCCTTGCCGAACTTGCCGACCGGGCCCTTCGCGCGGACCGTCGTGCTCGCAGCCACGAGCTTGGCGCTCGGATCGACGCTGCGCAGCGCTGCGCGCGCCTTCTTGGTCAGCTTGGCCATCTGGGTCGGAGTGCCGAGGTAGAACTCGTGAAGGTTCGCCTCGTTCCAGACCTGGTAGGAGGTGATCCTCCCCTTGTACCGCTTGGCCACAGCCTTCAGGTAGTCCAGGTAGAGGTTGTCGGACTTCGGGTGCGTGTTCGACCCCGGCCCGTAGAGGGCCAGCTTGGAGTTGGGGTTCGATGCGGCCCAGCGAGGCGTGGAGCCGAGGGTGTACAGGATCTCCCTGGCTCCCAGTGCGCGGGCATTCCGCACTGCGGCGTCGAGCTTGGCCCATCGGTACTCGTTGTTGGCGACCTCGACCTCCCGCCAGGTGACGCGGCTGTCCCAGAGCCGGACCGCGCCCAGCTTGGGCAGTGCGGGCGGCGTGCCCTGGGAGATGCTGCCGATGTGCTGGCCGAACAGCGGCCCCGGCACGACGGGCGCGGCTTGGGCCGGCATGGGACCCAGCGTCACCGCGAGGGCTCCGACAGTGGCCAGGACGAGCACGCGACGCAGGGTGCGCCTGATGAGCGATCTCACGATGACCCCCACCTCGAGAAGTGTGACCCAAACCCTGCCGACTCGGCTCGTCCGTGTCATACCGGCTGTACCAGCGCGGAGGGGCTTTGTCTGAGATTTTGTCCGACCCTAGCCCAGAGGTCGGGACGCGTGGGAGGCGACCCTTCAGAAGACGTTGGCGAGCGCGTGCGTCACGACCGCACGAGCACCGGACTGGCCCCCACCGCGAGCTTGCCGGCTGGCAGCGCCCGACATGAGCCGTCAACGCCGCAGACGGACTTCGCTCCGTCAGGCGGCTTGACCGCGGCGGTGCCGCCGTGGCTGAACAGGATGCGCCCAGCAGTGCCGTCGGACAGCGCGATGTCGCATCTGGTGACCGCAGCCTTGCGTCCAGTGGGGTTCACGAGCTCACCGTGACAGCCCTGCCAGAAGGCCCCGTCAAGCCACTCCTGGACGGTCAGGAACGCCCGGCCCGCCGGCAGTACCTCGCCCGTCTCGGCATCCACCTGGTCGACGCCGAGGAGGTGGTCGCTCCATGAGTACCAGTACACGCGCTCGATGCCCAGGGCCAGGCTGTCCAGGTAGGTGCGGGCAACCCATGCGGCGGCGCGAGCCTGCGGCACCAGCACCTTCACTTCTGCGAAGTCCCGGCGATCGCCGTAGTTGACCTCGGTGTCCCAGATCGGTCCGCGCCAGCCCCGCTCAGTCAGCCAGTCCTTCATGAGGCGCGCGTAGGCGGCCCGAGTGCCAACCCCCTCGTCGGCCTTCGGATACAGGTGGATGGCCATCGCGTCGACCGGCCAGTCGCGCTCGGCGAGGGCGTCGGCGTACTCGCCGTACCACGCCTTCACGGGTCCCTTGCGGCGGATGGTCGTGCTCGCTCCGACGAGTTCCGCGTCGGGGTCGGCCTTGCGCAGGACCTCCTTGGCCCTCCGTGTCAGTTCGGCCATCGACTCGGCCGATCCGCGGTAGAAGATGTTCAGGTTGGCCTCGTTCCAGACCTGGTAGGACGTTATCCGGCCCTGGTATCGCTGCGCGATGGCGCGCAGGAAGCTCAAGTAGGCCTTCGCCTCGGGGGGTGACGAAGTCCCCGGCCCGTAGAGCCCGGCGGCTGTGGGGTCCTTCGCCGCCCATTTCGGAGTGCTCCCATGCACCCACATGATGTCCTGGGCGCCCGTGCGCTCCGCCGCGGCGACTGCGGCGTCCAGGGGCGCCCAGTTGATCCGGCCCCGCTTGGGCTCCAGCTCGCGCCAGGTCACGCCGGCATCCCAGAGCCGAATCGCCCCGGCGCGGGGCGGCAGGGGCTTGCCGGCAGAGCCGGCCAGGTGGGTTCCGAACAGCGCGCGGGGCACGGGATCCCCGTCGGGCGCGACTGGCGACGCACTCGCCGACACTGTCGGCGTCCCGAGCTTGGTTGGGGCCGGATCGGTGGCACCTGTCGGGGACGAAGTGCAGGCAGAGAGAATCCAGAGCGCCACGAGTGCGGCACAAACGGTGGCGGGTCTGTCGAGAACAGGCATGCGTTAGTCTCCTGCCCGAAGGATACCGGCGGGAGTCCTACCAGCCGAGGAGGTGCTGGGCCAGGTGTCGCAGCGCCCCGCCCGCGTCTGGGAGCAGTCGCACCAGCCGTCCGTGTTGTCCTGAGCGTGAGGGGGAGGGCAGATGTCGCAGACCGCGGAGCGTCCCGAGGAGAAGCGGCCTGTCCTGCGCCTGGCAGGATCCGACGAGACTCCGCGCACCACCGTGCTGGAGACCCCGGACGCCCTGAGCCCGGCCGAGAGCGATCCGCTCTTCGCTGTCGCGCTGCGGGCATTCCTCCTCGACGCCGGCATCCTCGGCACGAGCGTGTGCCTGTATGTCTTCCTGATGATCCGCGCGGGCTACCTGTACGACCGGATCGAGACCCCCCTGACGGGCGCGGCGCTCGTGGTCTGGTGGCTCATCCTCATCCTTGCCCGCGGTGGCTACGAGGTGCGCTACCTGGGCATCGGATCCGAGGAGTTCAAGCGGGTCGTGACAGCCAGCGTCACCCTGCTGGCAGCCATCAGCATAACTGCCTACGTGCTTCCCTTCGCGCCTCCGCTGCGCCTGATCCTGCCCTCGCTGACGATCGGCCTGATGCTGATCCTCCTGGGCAGATGGCTGCTCCGGGTCTGGCTGGGCCAGCAGCGGTGCTCCGGCCGCTTCCAGCAGGGCACGCTCCTGATCGGGGACAGGGCGCGCGCCGCGGGCCTGGCGCAGGCCTTCGCGCAGGACCCCGTGGCTGGGTTCAAGGTGATCGGGACCGTCGAGCCGCCCCGGTCAGCCGGGCGGACCGAGGTCGTCGATGGCTGGCTGGACGACGTGATGGAGTGGGTTTCGGCCCACAACGTCCACGCCGTGGCGGTGGCCGAGTCCAGCGCGGTGGAGCCCGAGCTCCTTCGCCGACTCGCCTGGCGCCTCGAGGGTCCGCGCCTCGACCTGCTCGTCTCGCCCGTGCTGTCAGACGTTGCCGGTCCACGCGTGTCAGTGCGACCCGCGGCGGGCCTGCCGCTGCTCCACCTGGATGAGCCCAGCCTCACCGGACCCAAGCGGGCCCTCAAGCGCATCGTGGACCTCGTGCTCTCGGTCTTCCTCGTCGTCCTGCTTGCCCCGGTCGGGCTGCTGATCGGCGTGGCCATCAAGCTCGATTCCGTCGGGAAGGTGCTGTACTTCAGCGACCGGATCGGCCGCGCTGGCGAGGTCTTCCGGTGCGTCAAGTTCCGTACGATGCACACTGGTGCCGATCAGATGCGTGACCAGGTCATCGGGACCCCCGATGAGGCAATCGCCCAGCGCTACCGGGAGGACCCGAGGATCACCCGCGTCGGGCGCTTCCTCAGGCGCTGGAGCCTGGACGAACTGCCGCAGCTGCTCAACATCGCGGCCGGGTCGATGTCCCTCGTCGGACCGCGCCCGCTGCTGCCCGACGAGGTCGGGCTGCTGGGTGACGGCGATCATCGTCGACACCTGACCAAGCCCGGACTCACTGGCCTGTGGCAGATCTCCGGGCGCAAGGAGGTCTCCTGGGAGGATCGCATGCGCATGGACCTGCACTACATCGAGAACTGGTCCATCGCACTGGACGCCGTGATCATCGCCAAGACCGCCAAGGCGGTCCTCTCCGGTCACGGGGCGTACTGACGCCCATTCGCGCTGTCCCTTCGGTCGAGGGTCCGGATCGGGCCGTGGGGAGTCGGCTGCTCCCTACCGCTACCGGATGGTCGCCGCTGGTGTCGGGTCAGCGGCGACGGCTCAGCAGGTCCTTGGCAAGTGCCTCGTACTCGTCCGTGACGTCGCACCAGCGGAACCGGCCGGCGACGTCAGACTGCCCGCAACGACCGCGGGCAGCAGTGCCCACCGGATCGGCCTCGGCGGCCTCGCACAGCAGGGCAACATCCAGCGGATCGGCGAAGCAGGCGCCTGCTCGGCCGGCGACCTCGCGATTGAAGACGACGTCGTAGGCGATCACCGGAGCCCCCGCCCCCATCGCCCGCAGGAGGGACGGATTGGTGCCCCCCACGCTGTGTCCGTGCAGGTAGGTCGCGGCGTGCGCATACAAGGTGTCCAGCAACTCGGCGTCCCACACGCTGCCCAGGAAGCGCACGCGGGAGTCCTGGCCGGCGGCTGCCCGCACGTCCGCCCGGTACGTCTGCGCGTAGGGGGCATCCCCCACGACCAGCAGCGGCAGCTTGCACTGGGACGACACGTACCCGCAGATGATCTCGCGGACGTGGTTCTCCGGTTCGAAGCGCGCCACGACCAGGTGGTACCCCCGCGACGTCACTGCGACCTCGGCGAGGCGGCTGTCGTCAGGGTCGACGATGGGGGCACCGTAGGGGATGTACCTGGCGGTGATCCCGTGGGTGCGCTCGAGGTGGTCGACGATTCCATGTGCGTCGGCGATCACCTCGTCGGCCCAGCGTGCACTGCGCGCCTCAGCCCAGCGGTAGTAGCCGGCCGCGCGCCGGCCCCACTTGGCTCGGGACCCGTCCAGGCCATCCACGTGTATCGACGTGGGGATGCCCGCCGCCCGCAGCAGCGGGACGAACGGGGCGTTGGCGGCGTTGAAGACGATCGCAACGTCGGGTCGGCCCACGAGGATGGCGTGCAGCACGGACAGGAGCGTGTGGCTCAGGGTCTCCAGGGACCGATGTCGGATGGCAGGGAGGTTCACCAACTCCATGCCGAGGTATTCCCGATCGCGCTGGCCGGGGTTGCGGCAATAGACCACGACGCTGTGGCCCCGCTCGGCCAAGCGGCTGCCGACCTCCTGGGCCGCGGTCTCGAATCCGCCGTACCGAGCCGGCACGCCACGGGTCCCGATCAGCGCGATCCTCATCGGCCGACCTCCAGGTGAAGCGGCTGGTCCAAGGTCCCCGCCCACTCGATGGCCCCGCCAGCGCGGACCCACCCGTCTGGGGTGGTGAGGTTGTGACCGGGAGCGGGCTGGACCCGGATGACGATGCTGGTGGGGATGGCCAGTGGTTGCGGGTCACACGACACTTCGTAGGAGTTCGGGGGGAACGTCCCGGCCGGCAGGTGGTACTCCATGGTCACGGTCGTGGCCCCGCCCGGCTCGGTCTCATGTCCCTGCCAGAGGACGGCGCCGCCGCTGGCGTCCGGGAATGGCCCAGTACGGCCCGCGCGGACCAGCGAGACGGATTCACCCGTGGAGATCGCCGTGTCGGTGGCCGCCAGGGGGAGCCGATAGGCCACCCGCATCCGCGCCCGAAGCGCGAGGTATCCCCGCCACAGCGTGGGATCCCCAGCCAGGCCCTCGGGCACGGCGTTCGTGAAGGTGATCGTGCGGTGGACGTGGGCGCCGCCGCTCGTCGTGAGCTGGACGTCCTGGGTGATGGACCGTTCCTGGAAGACGGACAGCTTGTTCGGCCCGCTCTGCGAGTAGACCCCGACCAGGTCCCCGGGATTCTCGGACAGGGCTCCCGTGGCGCCCACCACCTCGACCGCCTCCTGCAGTTGGCGGGACGTGAAGGATGCCTGGATGTGTCGCGGCGGAACGGCATCGAGCACGCCTCGTGCGGCAGCGACGACGTTGCGGGGGTCGGTCATGTGTGCTGCGAGGGAGGTGACCAGGGCGTCGTTGCGGGCATGGCGCTCGAGCACGCCCTCGGTGCTGTTGAACTGCCGGTAGGCGTCGACCAGGACGGTCTGGATGAGCGAGTCGGCAGACACGCGCCCATAGCCGTCGGCGTCGATGGGCCCGGTCCAAGCCAGGATCCTCGCCAGGGCGCTGACGTTCACGGTGATGACCCCGTCGACCTCCGGATAGCCCAGCGCTGCCCAGGCGCGCCGGATGTCGATGGCTGCCGTGCGGAAGTCAGGATGGAAGTCGGAGTTGACGAAGGGATACTTCTTGCTCTCCCGGTACCACGGCATCCCGCCTTCGTAGTCCCAGCGGATCGACGGGTTGTTCGGGGAGAGCTTGGACTCCAGTTGCCCGGAGATTGGGGCGCTGATGGTGCCCTTGTCGGCCTCCACCATCACCGCCGACAGGGGCGCCCCCCCGGAGGCGAACACCTCGGCGTCGTTCAGCGCGCAGATCAGGTAGCGCTTCGGCGCCGTGGCGCCGAGTGCCTCTGGCAATCCCGGGAGGGCTGCGCCCAGTGCCTTGGACATGATGCCCAGGTCGGCCAGGGCGCCCTCGATCGAGCGGGCGACCGCCCCAAGAGGGCGACCCAACGGCCCACTCCCGGGCACCTCCGCCAGTGCGGACTGCGTCGCGTCCAGCGCATCCTGCAGCTGGTCGACCGGCTCCTGGAGCACGACGAGTCGAGTCGTGTCGATGGTCGTCCCGGAGACCAGCCTCGGCTGCCCGTCGAAGCCCAGAGCCGTGCCGCCGATGGAGGCAAGCGGCTCCAGGCCTTCAGCCGCCTCAGCCAGGGCGTGCGCCGTGGCACGCAGGTCGTCAGCGCTGCCCAGGGCCAGGGGGTTGTAGTCAAGCAATCGCGCAGCGGGTGAGGACCAGGTCCGGTCGAGCAGGGTCGCCGCGGTCTCCAAGGTCCCCGCGCCGCGCTGCAGGTCATCGCCGGACCGGGTCACGCCGGCCCATCCCAGTTGCGCGACGCCGACGGCGCCGATGGCCAGAGACGCCTGGATCCCTACAACTATCAGGGCGAATGGGGCCAGGAGGATGAGGGCCAGCAGCCCGCTCCTGCGCGTCATCGCACCTCTCCCGCGTTTTCGCTGGCACGTCCGACGCCCAAGGCTGGGTGGCCCCTCGCCGCTGAGCACCGACAGCGCTGTACGTTCTCCGATGATCCTAGCGTCGCGTTGCGGGCGCCCACGGGAGAGTTCCCCCAAGGCGCAACTTCGCGCCGCGCGCCGGGCGAAGCGACGCGGCGTGGTTGGGGAATCAGGCAGGAACCGAGCGTCGAAGTGCGCGGGGTGACGTGGGAAACACGACTCGGCGCCTACGGCGACCGGGCGGTCGGACCGGACTGCCCCGGGTTGGACAGTATCGTGTTTGGCGTGCGGGCCTCAGCGATAGTCCTGGCTCATGGCGCCGAGCCCACGCTTGTGTCGTGCGTGTCGGCGCTGCTGGCCAGCACCGAGGTCCCCGAGGTGATCGTCGTGGACAACGAGGCCGCGCCGGATAGCGTCGCCCAGGTCGTGGCGATGCCCGGCGTTGCCGTCCTGACGCCGGGGGCGAACCTGGGCTACGCCGGAGGCTGCAACTTCGCTGCGGAGCAAGCGCGAGGCGACGTCCTGGTGTTCGTCAACTCGGACGCGATCGTCGAGCCCGGGGCGATCGCCGCACTCTGCGCGCGGGTGGCCGAACCTGGGGTGGCGCTGGCCTGCGCCAGCGTGCGGCTGGCCGGGACGCCCGACCTGCTCAACACCGCCGGCAACCCGGTGCACTTCCTCATGTTCTCCTGGGTTGGGGACTTGGGTGCGCTGGCAGCGGACCATTCCACGCCGCGGGACGTGGCGTCCATCACGGGGGTGACCTTCGCCGTCCGGCGCTCGGTCTGGGAGGGGCTCGGCGGCTTCGACCAGGAGTACTTCGCCTACTGCGAGGACGTCTACCTCTCCCTTCGTGCCTGGCAGGCGGGGTATCGGGTCGTCTTCGAGCCGACGGCCGTCGTGCACCACCACTACGAGTTCCATCGGCATGCGGCGAAGAACTACCTGCTCGAGCGGAATCGCCTGATGAACCTGGTGCTCCTGCCGGAGCTGCGAACGCGACGGCTGCTGCTGCTGCCGGCGGCAGCTGTGGAGCTTGGAGTCCTGCTGGTTGCGATTCGCGACGGCTGGGCCGGCCAGAAGGTGGCGGGCTGGCGCTGGCTGCTGGCGCATCGAGGCGACCTGACCCGTCGCCGTGCGGCGATCCAAGCCGCGCGGCAGGTGCCGGACCGCGACCTGGCTGCGCTCCTGCGGGGACCGCTGGACCCGCCGGCGGGGCTGGGCCCGGCGGTGCCGCCGGTGGTCAGCCGGGTGCTGGATCGGTACTGGGCATGGGTGGTGCGCCGCTTGTGAAGAATGCGGAGTTCGGCCGGGTGATCGGCCGGCGCGACGTGCTGCCGGCCCTGGCCGTGGGACTGATCGCCTTGGGCGTCGCGGCGCGCTATCGCTCCACCATCGTGCCGACCGACCCGTGGCACTACGTCCAGGGCGCCCTGGCGTTCCCGGACGGGACCTGGCGGCCGGCGGGGCTGTCCAGGTGGGGATTCCTGCTGCCCATCGTCCCGTTCGCCCGGGCCTGGGGCGACGCCGCAGCCACGTACTACGTCGTCCCACTGCTGAGCACGGCAGCGCTGGCAGTGGTGCTGTACCTGCTCGGCACGCGGTTCGTGGCGCGGTTGGCGGGCGTGCTGGGCGCCCTGCTGGCGCTGGCCACGCCGATCGTCTTCGTCAACCTGACCCGTGGCTACACCGACCTGACTGCCACGACCCTCGTCGGCGTGGGGCTGCTGCTGGCGACGCTGGCGGCCGACGGCGCCCGCGCGGCGCAGAAGGCTGGGCGACCTTGGCCTTGGACAGTGCTTGCCCTGCTGGCGGCCGCCGGCTTCGTGACCGGCTGGAGCTACGAGGTGCGGGAGACCGCCGTGTTCGCCTGGCCGGTCATCGCTTGGGTGCTGTGGACGATCGGTCGGCCGATCCGCACGCTGACCTGGTTCGCGCCACCGGCGTTGGCCTGGCTCGTCCTGGACATCATCCTGTGCGCCGTGGTCTACGACGACCCGTTCCTGAAGTTCCGGATCCTCGCCGGGGCAGACATCAGCCAGTCCGTGGTCACCTCCGACGGCGGGTACGTCGGGCACTCCCGGTGGTGGTACATCACGATCCTGCCCCGCTCCCTGTGGGAGCTCTCAGGGGGGCCAGTGCTCGTGCTGTGGCTGCTCATCGGGGCGATCGGCGGCTTCGCCTACCGCGCGCAACTCGGTCGGATCTGGGCCTGGGGGATGCTGACGGTCGGGCTGCTGTGGGCCCAGGGGGGCCCCCTCGACCCTGGACATCCGTCGGTCCGGCTCGACGTTGCCCGTTACTGGCTGTCCTTCATCGTCCCGCTGATGTTGGCGGCCGTCGGGGCCGTGGTCATCCTCATCCGGCGCAGCAGCGGGAACGTGCGGATCGGCGCGACCGCCGCGGGAGGCCTGCTGGCCCTCGGGGTCCTGGTGCCCTCGGTCCGGTTCATCACGTCGTACCCGGGCTTCTGGCCCAACGGGGGCGATGCGATGGCGCGACTCCGCGACGAGCTGACCGAGACCGGTGGGATGCCCGACGCGATCATCTGGGCCGACTGGGGGACCCAGCGAGTCCTGCCGACCTACCAGGCCGGCCCCTTCGGAGCGCCCAGATGGGAGGCGCGCAACTTCAAGTCGCTCAACCACCTGTTCGTCACCAGGCCGGACTCGCCTGACGGGTACCCGCAGCCGGGGTCGTACGTCGTGCTGTACAGCGCGGAGGACCGCACGTGCTGGCACTGCCGACGTGCCCTGCGCCCGGTGGAGGAGGCATTCGGGCCGTTCCCCGGTCCCGGTTGGGTCGAGGTGTTCACCACGGAGACGGGGAACCTCACGCTGTACCGAATGGGCCTGGGCGTCGAATGGCCGATGCTGGAGCCGGGGTCCGGACCGGGCGGCGCTGCCGAGGACGAGTCCGCCGGAGAGTCCGAGCCCGAGGTGGGGGACTAGCCGCGGACTAGCCGAGGACTAGCCGAGGGCTGGCTAGCCGGGGGAGTGCGGGGGCCACCGCCCGGTCATCCCTGGTACCGTCCCGAGCCCGCAGACAGGAGCGCCGATGCAGGCAGGACGTGCGCCGCTGTACCGGCTCGAGGTGGCCAACGCCCTGGCCGGGGTCGCCAACTCGACGGTCGCCGTGGTGGTCCCCTGGCTTGTCCTGGAGGAGACCGGTTCGGCGGCCGACGCAGGCTTGGTGGGGGCCGCCGCAGGGATCCCGGGGATCTTCGTCGCCCCGTTCGTCGGCGCCCTGGTTGACCGGTTCGGCCGTCGGCGGGTGTCCATGGGCTCCGATGCCATGTCGGCGGTCTCCGTGGCGCTGTTCCCGCTGGCAGAACGCGCCGACCTGCTGGGCCTGGGCGAGATCGCGGTCATCGCGGTCATCGGGACGCTGTTCGACCCCGCGGGCTACACGGCCCGGAAGTCCCTGATCCCAGACGTGACCGCGGCCAGCCAGATCCCGATCGACCGGGTCAACGGGATCCATGAGGGCGTCTTCGCAGCCGGCTGGGTCGTGGGTCCCGCGCTCGGGGCGATCGGAATCAGCACGGTCGGGGCGATCAACACGTTCTGGATCACGGCCGCAGCGTTCGTGGCGGCCGTCCTGGCGGTCCGGGGGATCCGTATCGCTGAGGCCATCGCCGCCGCCAGGCTCGCTGCCGGCGAGGAGCACGAGCCGTTCTGGTCCTCCACCCTGCGCGGCGCGGGGATCCTGTGGCGCGACCGGCCGCTTCGGGTCCTGACGCTGGCGATCTCAGTCCTGGCGATGGTCTACGTCCCGACCGAGGCGGTGCTCATGCCGGTCCACTTCGAGTCCCTGGGAGAACCGGGGGCGTACGGGCTCACCCTGACCATGCTGGCCGCCGGTTCGATGATCGGCTCGTTCTCCTACGGCTGGCTGGTCGACCGGGTCAGCAGGCACCGGATCGCCGTGGCCGTGATGGTGGGCGTGACCGCCTCGATCATCCCGATGGCATTCCTCCCGCCGCTGCCGGTGTTCGTGACCTGCGGCTTCCTCCTCGGCCTTACCTGGGGGCCGATGGACCCGATGCTCAACTCGCTCGTTCAGGATCGGGTTCCCGCCCACGTCCAGGGCCGGGTGTACGGCGTGCAGACCTCGCTGTTCTACGCGGCTCCGTCGGTCGGGCTGCTCTTGGGCGGGATCGCCGTGGAGCGGTTGGGGGTGCAGGTCGTCTACGCGATCATCGCTGGACTGCTGGGCGTCGTGGCGCTGCTCGTCGCGGCCCTGCCGTCGCTGCGCGGTCTGGACCAGGCGCACTTCGACCAGGGCGGCCCCGGCGTGACGCGCTGAGGGCGGGCCCGAACGCCGGGGCAGCCCTGGACCGGTCGCCGGCCATCGGGTCCGCAAGGTGCCTCAGGCCTGGGACGGGGCCTCGGCCCGCACCGACTCCAGCAGCAGCGCGGCGACGTCGAGAACCTCGACAGCCGGGGCGTCCAGGCCCGCTTCCTGCGCGCGCACCGTGACGCCGTCGTGCAGCATCACCGAGCAGAACGGGCAGGCGACGGCAATCCGGGACGCCCCAGTGGCCAGCGCCTCGTCTGACCGGTTCTGGTTGACCCGCGTGCCCAGACTCTCCTCCATCCACATCTGCGCGCCGCCAGCGCCGCAGCAGAAGGACTTGTCGGCCGTGCGGCCCATCTCGACCAGCCGCACGCCGGGCACCGAGGCGACCAGTTCGCGCGGTGGCACGTAGACCTTGTTGTGCCGACCCAGGTAGCAGGGATCGTGGTAGGTGATCGTGGAGTCGATCGGGGCCAACGGCTTGAGCCGGCCGTCCCGGACCAGCTGCGCCAGGAGCTGGCTGTGGTGGACGACCTCGTAGTCCCCGCCGAGCTGTGGGTACTCGCGCGCGATCGTGTTCATGCAGTGCGGGCACGTCACGACGATCCGGCGGGCCTTGACCTCGTTGAGCATCCCGACGTTCTGCATGGCCTGCATCTGGAAGAGGAACTCGTTGCCTGCGCGGCGGGCCGGGTCGCCGGTGCAGGTCTCGCCCTCACCGAGCACCATGTACTTGACCCCGGCGACGTGGAGGAGCTCGGCGACCGCCTTCGTGGTCGCCTTCGCCCGGTCCTCGTACGCTCCGGCGCAGCCCACCCAGAACAGGTAGTCGATGTCGGCGGGGATCTTCTCCTCGCCCTCCATCCCGAACACGGGCACGTCGAAATCGACCTCGGTGATCCAGTCGTTGCGCTTCGCTGCGTTCATGCCCCACGGATTGCCCTTGTTCTCCAAGTTCTTGAACAGCAGGTTGAGCTCGCTGGGGAACTCGGTGGCGATCATGACCTGGTGACGGCGCATGTCGACGAAGTGGTCGATGTGCTCGATGTCGACCGGGCACTGGTTCACGCACGCCCCGCACGTCGTGCAGGACCAGAGGGCGTCGGAGTCGATGACCGGCCCCTCGTGGGAGCGGTGCCCGGAGGCGTCGTACCCGTCGGTGGCGCGGTGCGGGTCGAAGTCGCGCGCCCCGACCAGCGGGCGCTCGACCTCGGCGGCCACGTTCGCGGGCATCGTGGCCAGCACGTCGGCATCGACCTCGCCGAATTCGACGTTCCTCCCGCCCAGCTTGGCCTGCGTGGCCGTGATGTAGGGGGCCTTGGTGAACGCGTGGTCACGCAGGTTCATGATCATCAGCTTCGGGCTCAGCGGCTTCTCGGTGTTCCACGCCGGGCACTGGCTCTGGCACCGGCCGCACTCGGTGCAGGTGGCGAGATCCAGCAGACCCTTCCACGTGAAGTCTTCGATCCGCCCGCGCCCGAAGGTCGCGTCCTCAGCCGGGTCCTCGAAGTCGATCCTCTCCGCGCCTGAGTACATCTCCAGCAGCGGGCCGAGGGCGTCGGGGCGCCTCGAGAAGGCAACGTTGATCGGTGCGGCGAAGATGTGGAGGTGCTTGCTGTGCAGCACGATCAGCAGGAAGCCCAGGATGACGCCGACGTGCGCCCAGATGCCGATCGTCTCCAGCCATTCGTTGGCGGTCTGGCCCAGCGGCTCAAGCAGAGCGGCCACCCACTGCGAGGCGAACGCGCCCGTCATGCCCTCGTCGCCGTGGGCGTTGATCTTCGCGCCACGGTAGAGCAGCAGGGTCACGACGACCATGAGGATCATGAACAGCACGAGCCATGCGCCGGACGTGTGCGAGCCGAAGAACCGCGACCAGCGGCCCTCCTTGGCCGGGTCGTTGCGCAGCCGGATGATTGCGAAGATCGCGATGCCGATGACGACCAGGACGGCGAACAGGTCCTCGGCGAAGCGCACGATCGGCCAGGTCCCGATCAGGGGGAACGCGAAGCTGCTGAAGAACAGCTCCCCGAACGCCTCTATGACTGTCAGGCTCAGCACGAGGAAGCCCCAGAAGGCGAACACGTGCGCCAGGCCCGGCACTGACCACTTCAGCAGCTTGCGCTGGGCGAGGACCTCGGTGAACTCCGCCTCAACGCGGACGGGCACCTGGTCGGTGCGGCCGACTGCGGGCTGCCCCGAGCGGATCAGCCGGTAGAGGAACAGGGCCCGCCGGACGGCGAACCAGCCCGCCCCGGCGATCAGGACCAGCCCGACCGCCGCCCGGATCATCATCATGGAGTCCATCTGCGCCAACCTCCTGGCCGGGAGCGCCCCGCCGGGAGCATTCTCGCCCGTGCAGTGCCCGGACCATCCTTCGGGGACCCAACCTAGTGCGATCGGCTCTCCGCGCGGTCGATTCCGACGATCGGGTGGTGGGTTTCGACTGCGGACTGCAGAAGGCGCGAGTCAATCAAGCACCAGGCGGAACCTTGAGTCAGAGGGACTCAAGGATACTCACAGCCTGCTTGACAAGGAACTGTTGCGAGGCAATGATAGTGAGCAATCGTTGTCACGCTCCGTGGCGACGTCGCGCTACGAAAGGATCCACATGAGTCGTGCAGTCGGCATCGACCTCGGAACCACCAACTCCTGCGTCGCTGTGCTGGAGGCCGGCGAGCCCGTCGTGATCGCCAATGCTGAGGGCGCGCGGACCACGCCGTCCGTCGTCGCCTTCGCCAAGAATGGCGAGGTCCTGGTCGGAGAGGTCGCCAAGCGGCAGGCCGTGACCAACCCGGACCGCACGATCCGCTCGATCAAGCGCCACATGGGTGACGCCACGTTCAAGGTCAGCATCGACGGCAAGCCGTTCACCCCGCAGGAGATCAGCGCGCGGGTGCTCGGCAAGCTCAAGCGCGACGCGGAGGCCTACCTCGGTGAGACCGTCACCGACGCCGTCATCACCGTCCCCGCGTACTTCAACGACGCCCAGCGCCAGGCCACGAAGGAGGCCGGCGAGATCGCGGGCCTCAACGTCAGCCGGATCATCAACGAGCCGACCGCCGCCGCGCTGGCGTACGGGCTGGACAAGGCCGACCAGGAGCACCGGATCCTCGTGTTCGACCTCGGCGGCGGCACGTTCGACGTGTCCCTGCTGGAGATCGGCGACGGCGTCGTCGAGGTGAAGGCCACCTCCGGCGACAACCACCTCGGCGGCGACGACTGGGACCAGCGGGTCGTCGACTGGCTGGTCGGCCAGTTCAAGAACGCACACGGCATCGACCTGTCCCGCGACAAGATGGCGATGCAGCGGCTGCGCGAGGCGGCCGAGAAGGCCAAGATCGAGCTCTCCAGCTCGATGCAGACGGGGATCAACCTGCCGTACATCACCGCGGGCGCCGAAGGCCCCCTGCACCTTGACGAGACCCTGAGCCGGGCCCGGTTCGAGGAGCTCTGCTCCGACCTGCTGGCCAGGTGCCGGGCACCGTTCGCCCAGGTCATCAAGGACGCCGGGATCTCCGTGACCGACATCGACCAGGTCGTGCTGGTCGGGGGCTCGACCCGGATGCCGGCCGTGTCCGACCTGGTCCGTGAGATGAGCGGCAAGGAGCCCAACAAGGGCGTGAACCCCGACGAGGTCGTCGCGCTGGGTGCGTCCCTCCAGGCCGGCGTGCTCAAGGGCGAGGTGAAGGACGTCCTGCTGCTGGACGTCACCCCGCTCAGCCTTGGCATCGAGACCAAGGGCGGGATCATGACCAGGCTCATCGAGCGCAACACGACCATCCCGACGAAGCGCTCCGAGATCTTCACGACAGCCGACGACAACCAGCCGTCCGTCCTGATCCAGGTGTACCAGGGCGAGCGCGAGATGGCGGCCTACAACAAGAGGCTCGGCACGTTCGAGCTGACCGGCCTGCCGCCCGCGCCGCGGGGGATCCCGCAGATCGAGGTCACCTTCGACATCGATGCCAACGGCATCGTCCACGTGTCGGCCAAGGACCTGGCGACCGCCAGGGAGCAGAAGATGACCATCTCCGGTGGCTCGGCGCTGCCGAAGGACGACATCGACCGCATGATGCGCGACGCCGAGGCGCACGCCGCCGAGGACCACAAGCGGCGCGAGGAGGCCGAGATCCGCAACACTGCGGAGTCGCTGGTCTACCAGACCGAGAAGTTCCTGCGGGACAACGCCGACAAGGTCCCCGCGGACGCAAAGGCCAACGTGGACGGCCCGCTGGCCGACCTGAAGAAGGCGCTCGAGGGCTCGGACATGGAGGCGATCAAGTCGGCGACGGAGAAGGTCGCGACTGCATCGCAGGCGTTGGGCTCGGCGATGTACGCACAGGCCCAGCAGTCCGCGTCGGCTTCGGGGCCCAGCGGGTCCAGCGGCTCCGACGAGGACGTCATCGACGCCGAGATCGTCGACGAGGGTGAGCAGAAGTGACGCAGCGACCGGAGCAGCCGCCGCAGCCGGAGCCGGCCGAAGAGGCTGGTGCCGGGGCCGTCGACCAGCCGGAGGCACTCGAGGGCGACGTGCTGGAGGGTGACGTGCTGGAGGGTGACGTGCTGGAGGGTGACGTGCTCGAGGGCGAGGTCGTCGAGCCGTCCTCCTCGCAGGCGGCCGAGGCCGACGCCCTGCTCGCGGAGGCCCTCGACGCCGAGTCCATCGAGGCTCAGTTCAGTGCCGCCGAGGCAGACCTGAAGGCGGCGGCGGGAGTGTCGGGGGAGGCGGCCGACCAGGTCGCGGCACTCACCGCGGATCTCCAGCGGGTCCATGCGGAGTACTCCAACTACCGAAAGCGGGTCGAGCGCGACCGACAGCTGGTCCGCGAGCGGGCCGTCGAGGCCGCTCTCCTGGAGCTGCTGCCCATCCTCGACGACGTTGGTCGCGCGCGGGACCACGACGAGCTCGTGGGCGGGTTCCGCAGCGTCGGGGAGGCCCTGGAGGCCACGGTCGCCCGGCTCGGGCTGAAGGTCTTCGGCGCGGAGGGGGAACCGTTCGATCCCACCCGACACGAGGCGCTCATGCGCGAGGAGCGCGCGGGAGTCACCGAGCCGACCGTGGCAACGGTGCTTCAGGTCGGGTACGAGATGAACGGGCGCATCGTGCGCCCGGCCAGGGTGTCGGTCGCCGGAACCGACTGAATGCAGGACGGGAGGAGGTGAGGGTGCGGTGAGCACGAAGGACTGGATCGACAAGGACTTCTACAAGGTCCTGGGGGTGAAGAAGGACGCCTCAGCCGACGAGATCAAGAAGGCATACCGCACCCTCGCCCGCCAGCACCACCCGGACAAGAACCCGGACAACGCGGCAGCCGAGTCGAGGTTCAAGGAGGTCTCCGAGGCCTACGACGTCCTGTCCGACTCGAAGACCCGCAAGGAGTACGACGAGGCCAGGGCGCTGTTCGGCGCCGGAGGTCGGATCCCGGGCGGCGGGTTCCCGTCCGGTGCGTCTGGCAACGTCAACATCGACGACCTGCTGGCCCAGATGCGACGGCAGGGCGGCGACGGCACGGGCGAGGCGGGCGGCGGGTTCGGTGGCATGTTCGGCGACGTCCTGGGCGGCCTGTTCAACCGCGGGGCCGGTCGGACCGCGACGCGGCAGCCGCGCCGCGGGTCCGACGTCGAGAGCGAGGCCACCATCTCCTTCTCGGATGCGCTGGACGGCGTCACCGTGTCCATGCGATTGACGACGGAGGAGCCGTGCATCTCGTGCGCGGGCACCGGGGCGGCGGCGGGCACCTCGCCGCGGCTCTGCACCAAGTGCAACGGCACCGGCCAGATCCTGCGCAGCGGGGGCGGATTCGCGCTGCCCGAGCCGTGCCGTGACTGCTTGGGGCGTGGGATGGTCGTTGACAACCCGTGCTCGGCCTGCGGGGGGTCCGGTCGGGCCACGGCCTCGCGGCCAGTCAGTGCTCGGATCCCCGCCGGCGTCACGGATGGGGCCCGGATCCGGTTGAAGGGCAAGGGCGCCCCCGGCGAGCACGGCGGTCCGCACGGCGACCTGTTCATCGTCGTGCATGTCAGCTCCGACCCGGTCTTCGGCCGCTCGGGGGACAACGTGACCGTCACGGTTCCGGTCACCTTCGCAGAGGCTGCCCTGGGCGCTGACGTCCCGGTCCCGCTGCCCCGCGGCGGGCAGGTCACGCTGAAGATCCCGGCAGGAACGGCCAACGGCCGCACGTTCCGCGTCCGTGGCCGGGGAGCTGGGCGCCGCGACGGCACCGTTGGCGACCTCCTGGTCACCGTGGAGGTGCACGTGCCACGCGACCTGTCCGTTCAGGCCAGAGCCGCCCTGAACGAGTACGTGGCCGCCGCCGGGGAGACCGATCCGCGGGCCGACCTCATAGCCGCGATCAGCAAGAGGGGCGCAGGCTGATGGACTTCGACGACGAAACCCCTGTCTACGTGATCTCGGTTGCCGCGGCACTGGCCGGCCTGCACCCGCAGACCCTCCGCCAGTACGACCGGCTGGGACTGGTGTCTCCCAATCGGACCACGGGGCGCAACCGCCTGTACTCCATGCGCGACATCGCCAGGCTCCAGGAGATCCAGCGACTCGCCGCCGCCGGCGTGAACCTGACCGGCGTCGTGCGGATCCTGGACCTGGAGGAGCAGATAGTGCGGCTCCGCCGTCGGTTGGAGACGTTCGAGCAGCGGGAGCGCTCCACGGCGCTGGTCGTCTGGCGCCCGGCGCGCCGCCGCTAGTGCCAGAGGAGGACCACGATGGCTGAGCAGTTCACGACTCGCACGCAGGAGGCGCTGAGCTCTGCCGTGCGCTCCGCTGCTGGCCGGGGGAACGCCTTCGTCGAGCCGGTGCACGTCCTGGATGCCCTGTTGGGCCAGACGGACGGCATCGCCGTCGCGCTGCTGGACAAGCTCGGCGTCGACGTGCACGCACTGGCAGCGCGGGCGGCCCGCGCCATCGACGCCCTGCCCAGCGCTTCGGGGGAGACGGTTGCCACGCCGGGCCTGTCGCAGCCCATGTACCGCATCCTCAAGCGTGCCGGCGACGTCGCCCATGCGCGGGGGGACAGCTACGTGTCCACGGAGCACCTGCTGATCGCGCTGGCGGAGAAGGGATCCCCGACCGCCGAGTTGATCGCAGTGAGCCCGGAGGCGATCACCGAGGCCCTCGAAGCAGCCCGTGGCGGGCGTCGCGTGGACTCCCCAGATCCGGAGTCCGCCTTCCAGGCGCTGGAGAAGTACGCCGTCGACCTCACCGCCCGTGCCCGGGAGGGCAAGGTCGATCCGGTCATCGGGCGCGACGCCGAGATCCGCCGGGTCGTCCAGGTGCTCTCCCGGCGGACGAAGAACAACCCCGTGCTGATCGGAGAGCCGGGGGTGGGCAAGACGGCTGTCGTGGAGGGCCTTGCCCAGCGGATCGTCGCCGGGGATGTGCCCGAGAGCCTGAAGGGCAAGCGGCTCATGGCCCTCGACCTGGCCGCCATGGTCGCCGGCGCGAAGTACCGGGGTGAGTTCGAGGAGCGGCTCAAGGCCGTCCTCGATGAGATCCGCAGCTCCGAGGGCCAGGTGATCACGTTCATCGACGAGCTGCACACTGTCATCGGTGCCGGGGCCGGCGGTGACTCGGCCATGGACGCCGGGAACATGCTCAAGCCGATGCTCGCCCGGGGCGAGTTGCGCATGGTCGGCGCGACGACCCTTGACGAGTACCGGGAGCACATAGAGAAGGACCCGGCCTTCGAGCGCCGGTTCCAGCAGGTCCTGGTCGGCGAGCCGAGCGTGGAGGACACAATCGGGATCCTTCGCGGGCTGAAGGAGAAGTACGAGGCGCACCACAAGGTCGCCATCGCCGACGCTGCGCTGGTCGCTGCGGCGACGCTGTCGGACCGCTACATCACCAGCCGGTTCCTGCCCGACAAGGCCATCGACCTCGTTGACGAGTCCGCCTCCCGGCTCCGGATGGAGATCGACTCCTCGCCCGTGGAGATCGACGAGCTGCAGCGCCAGGTGGACCGGCTGCACATGGAGGAGCTCGCCCTGGCCAAGGAGTCCGACGCGGCGACCCTCGAGCGCCTCGCCCGGCTGCGCGCCGACCTGGCCAGCAAGGAGGAGGAGCTGCGCGGCCTGCGCACGCGCTGGGAGGCCGAGAAGGCCGGGCTCGACGAGGTGGGCGAGCTGAAGATCCGAATCGACGACCTGCGGGTCACCGCGGACCGGGCCCAGCGCGACGGGGACTTCGAGCAGGCCGCCCGGATCCTCTACGGCGAGCTTCCCGAGCTGGAGCGCGCCCTGGCGGCGGCCTCGGCCGAGGCCAACTCGCGGGCTGCCATGGTCAAGGAGCAGGTGGGCCCAGACGACATCGCCGAGGTGGTCGCGGCCTGGACCGGGATCCCAGCTGGTCGGCTGCTCGAGGGCGAGACCGCCAAGCTGCTGCGGATGGAGGACGAGCTCGGTCGCCGGGTCGTCGGCCAGGACGCCGCCGTGCGCGCCGTGGCTGACGCCGTCCGCCGGGCCCGCGCTGGGATCTCCGATCCGAACCGGCCGACTGGCTCGTTCCTGTTCCTGGGACCGACCGGGGTCGGCAAGACCGAGCTCGCCAAGGCCCTGGCCGAGTTCCTGTTCGATGACGAGCGGGCGATGACCCGCCTCGACATGAGCGAGTACGGCGAGAAGCACACCGTGGCCAGGCTCGTCGGCGCGCCGCCCGGCTACATCGGGTACGAGGAGGGCGGCCAGCTCACCGAGGCAGTCCGGCGTCGCCCGTACACCGTCGTGCTGCTGGACGAGGTCGAGAAGGCCCATCCAGAGGTGTTCGACGTGCTGCTGCAGGTCCTCGACGACGGCCGCCTGACCGACGGTCAGGGCCGGACCGTGGACTTCCGCAACGCGATCCTGATCCTGACCTCGAACATGGCCTCCTGGGCCCTGATCGACCCCACCCTGAGCCCGCAGGAGCGGCGCGACGAGGTCATGGCCGTGGTCCGCAGCTCGTTCAAGCCGGAGTTCCTCAACCGGCTCGACGAGATCATCATGTTCGAGTCACTGAGCCAGGACGACCTCGCTGCGATCGTGGACATCCAGGTCGCTGCGCTCGCCCGCCGACTGGCCGACCGGCAGATCAAGCTGGAGGTCGATCCGAGGGCGCGCGAATGGTTGTCGGAGAAGGGCTACGACCCCACGTACGGCGCCCGGCCGCTGCGCCGCCTGATCCAGACGGCCATCGGGGATCCCCTGGCCCGCGGCATCCTGGCCGGCGAGTTCCGGGACTCCGTCAGGGTAAGGGTGACCGTGGCCGATCAGGGGGCCGCGGCCGGGCTGGTGCTGTCGACGAGCTGAGCCGCCCTCCCCCGTGACCTGTGCGGGCGCGCTGGGGACGTGCGGCCGGTGAGCCGCTACGCCACGGTCAGCGTGATCGGGACGGCCCTGAGCGCCTGGCTCACCGGGCAGTTCACCTTGGCCTCCTCGGCAGCAGCCCGGAAGCCGGCGTCGTCGAGGCCGGGCACCTCCCCGGCCACAGCCAGCCGGACCGCCGTTATGCCAGTACCCGGCTGGAAGTCCACCTCGGCAGACGTCCGCAGCTGGGTCGGGGGTGTGCCGGCCTGCGCCAGGGCGTGGGAGAGCGCCATTGAGAAGCACGTCGAGTGGGCCGCTGCGATGAGCTCCTCAGGGCTCGTGACCCCGTTGGGCTCGTCAGCGCGTGCCGGCCAGGACACGGGGTGGGTCCCCAGGCCCGACGATTCGAAGGTGACTTCTCCGGACCCCTCCATCAGGCTGCCGTCCCAGACTGCCGATGCCCGCCGCGTTGTCGCCATGATCCGCCCTTCGGGTGTTGGTTGTGGTGGGTAGATCATCGTGTGCGCGTCGGGGTTGCGCCACTGCGCAGGTGAGTCCGGGGCGGGCTTGGCGGGGGCCCGCGCACACGCCAAGCCCGGCGCACACGCCACGAACGGGCAGCAGGGGCCAACCTCGACGGTCGGCCCCTGCTGGCGGCGGAGGATACGGGATTTGAACCCGTGAGGGGTGTTGCCCCAACACGATTTCCAGTCGTGCGCCCTAGGCCACTAGGCGAATCCTCCGTAGAAGATTCTACTTGGAGCGCCCAGCGTTCACCGAATCGCGCGGGTTCTGCCGGCTCTGGTGGTCCGGGGCCCAGATCGGGGTATAGTCAGGGCCGACCCCTCGTGTGGCGTCACCCTGTGAACCTCCCCAGGGCCGGAAGGCAGCAAGGATAAGCGGGCTCTGGCGGGTGCGCGGGGGGTCACCTCATTCCCTATCCGGTGTCATCGGTGGGTCGGCGCAGATCGGCGCCGCCTCTGGGGGAGAGTGTGTGCATGCTGCTGCGTCAGGACGACCTGGCGGCGCCGCTGCTGCCAGCGGGGGCCGCGATAGGCGTGATCGCGCCGTCGGGCGTGGTCATCCGCGAGCGCCTGGACAGCGGGCTTGCGGTCCTCGAGGCGTGGGGCTACCGGCCGGTGATCGGGACCCATGTCCTTGCCGATGCCGGGCATACCGCGGGGACCGTGGCCCAGCGCCGCGAGGACCTGCGATGGGCCATGACCGACCCGGATCTGGATGCCATCTGGTTCGCCCGGGGTGGATTCGGCGCCATGCACCTGCTGGAGGACCTCATCAAGCTCGTGCGTGGTCGGTCGGCCATCCCTGGCCGGCCAATGCTGGGGTTCTCCGATGCCACGGCGTTCCTGGCCGCCCTCTACCGGGAGCACGGGCTGCTCGAGGACGTGCGCCAGCCAGTGGGCCGTGGACTGCTGGGCATCCATGCGCCCGTGATCACCGCGCTCGGGGACCTGACGCCCCCGCGCGTGCTTGAGCGCGTGCGGGCGATGCTGCAGGAGGGCACCGGGTTCCGCGCCGAGGTCGGGCACGTCGCAGGGCCCCGACGCTCGGTGCGCGGGCCGCTGGTCGGGGGGAACCTGGCCATGCTCGCCGCACTTGCCGGGACGCCGCACGCGCTGCGCTCCCACGGCGCGATCATGC
Organism: Candidatus Nanopelagicales bacterium; assembly: GCA_049688595.1. Taxonomy (GTDB): domain Bacteria; phylum Actinomycetota; class Actinomycetes; order S36-B12; family CAIYMF01; genus Prado023. The sequence goes on from JBAVLA010000311.1 coordinate 25,632, forward strand.
TGCTGGAGGACGTCGGCGAGCCCGTGTATCGGCTGGACCGCATGATCACCCAGCTCGAGCTGAGCGGGGGGCTGATGGGGGTCCGCGCATTCGCGCTGGGGTCGTTCAGCGCTGCGCCGGGGGAGCGCGACCAGCACGCCGAGGCATTCATGGAGCAGCGGCTCGCCGGCAAGGGAGTCCCGATCGTCGTGGGAGTCCCCGTCGGCCACGATCCGGACAACGAGCCCTGGGTGTACGGGCAGGTGGCGGACCTCCTCCTCGAGGGGGAGGAGTTGGGCGATCAGACCACGCCGTAGAGCCGGTCGCCGGCATCCCCGAGCCCGGGGATGATGTAGCCGTGCTCGTTGAGGCCCTGGTCGATGGCCGCGGTCACCAGCGTGATGTTCGGTTGGCGGTCGGCCACGGCCTCGTCGACTGCGGCGATCCCCTCAGGTGCGGCCAGGATGCACACCGCCGTCACGTCGCGGGCACCGCGGTCGAGCACCAGGTCGATCGCCATCGTGAGCGTCCCCCCAGTGGCGAGCATGGGGTCGAGGAGGAACACCTGCCGTCCCGCGAGATCCATCGGCAGCCGTTCGGCGTAGGTGGACGCCTCGAGGGTCACCTCGTCGCGGATCATCCCGAGGAACCCGATCTCTGCCATCGGCAGCAGGCGCGTCATGCCCTCCAGCATCCCCAGGCCAGCTCGGAGGATCGGGATCACCACCGGGCGGGGCGCGACCATGAGGTGGCCGGGGGCCTCCCCGATCGGGGTGATGATGGTGACCGGCTCCACGCGGATGTCGCGGGTCGCCTCGTAGGCCAGCAGGGTCACCAGCTCGTCGACCAGCCGCCGGAATGTGGGCGAGTCAGTGCGCGCGTCGCGCAGTGTCGTCAGCTTGTGGGCGACGAGCGGGTGGTCGGCCAGCATGGTGCGCATGGCGCCAGCGTATCCGGCGCGGGTGACTGACCCCGGTCCGTTCGAGCAGGGAGCCGCCCGTCGGATCATGTCCCCCGGGCGGATCGCGTCAAGTCTGCTGGGAAGCGTCCCCCGCAGACTTGACGGAATCC
>JBAVLA010000312.1:0-17144 GCA_049688595.1 Candidatus Nanopelagicales bacterium
GCCCCGCCGAGGAGCCACGGCAGGACGCTCGCAGTTGGCCCGCCGCTCGAACCCCCGGTCGACCCCGACGGGTCGGCCAGCATGTTGGCCAGCTCCGTGGCGGCGCCGCCCCAATCGCCGTCGGACAGGAGCTGCTCGACCGAACCCATCATGTCCTCGAGCTGGGCATCCGTGACCGGCATGTCCTGGGCCACGCTGTAGCCGTAGGCGCGGTCCTCGATCGCGACGGCGAAGAGCATGTCATTGCCGCCGAACCCGGACAGCTGCGCGGTCTCGGTGGTCCACTCCTCGCCCGACATGCCCTCGAAGGTGTCCACGTAGGACACCCAGAGCTGGATGCCCTGGGCGGCGTTCAGCTGGTCCTGTGCCGCGGCGAGATCGGCCTCGTCCGCTGGGCTCAGCGCACCGGCCGGGTCGGAGATCTGCGAGTCCAGCCGATAGGGGGGCTCGGCGAGCGCCGGCCCGGCGCCTGCCGCCCCCACGAAACCAACGATGAGCGCTGCGGCAGTCGCCGACAGGAACCTTCTCAGCCAGGGACCGGACATGCCCCCTCCTGCCCGCATCAGCCCGGCTGGACCGCCATCGCGGCACCGGCGATCCCAGCCTGGTTCTCGAGTGTCGCGGCCACCAGATCCGCGCGGATCTTGATGCGCGGCAGGAACTTCTCGGCCTTCCGGCTGACCCCGCCGCCGACGACGATCAGGTCGGGGGAGAACAGGAAGTCCAGCGTCTCGTAGTAGCGCTGGAGCCGAACCGCCCACTCCTTGAAGGACAGGCCGTCGCGCGTCTTCGCCGCTGCCGAGGCACGGGTCTCCGCGTCGTAGCCGTCGATCTCCAGGTGGCCCAGCTCGGTGTTGGGAACGAGTCGGCCGTCCAGGAACAGCGCGCTGCCGATGCCGGTGCCCAGCGTGGTCACGATCACGACCCCGTCGCGGCCCTTGGCAGCGCCGAAGTCGATCTCGGCCAGCCCTGCGGCGTCTGCGTCGTTCAGGACGGCCACCTTCTTGCCCGAGCGCTCGGACAGGATCGCCGCGAAGTCGACACCCAGCCACTGGGGGCCGAGGTTGGCCGCGGAGTGCAGCACGCCGTGCTTGACGATACCCGGGAACGTGCAGCCGAAGTCGCCGTCCCACCCGGCTCGGCTGACCACGTCCAGCACGGTCTGCACGACCTCGTCCACGCCGTAGGAGGCCGGAGTAGGGATCTTCACCCGATCGCTTGCCAGGTCACCGGTCGTCAGGTCGATCTTGGCGCCCTTGATCCCGCTTCCGCCGATGTCCACGCCGAATCCGATTGACTCCATGCGGGGATCGTATTGGCTGCCCGTTCGCATCGCAGGTCGTGGTGGGGGCCGTCCGGCAGTCGTGGTGACGGCCTGTCCGCTCAGGGGTGCGAGGGGGGTAGGGAGCGCTGGGTCTGTCCGACGTAGACCTGCCGAGGCCGGCCGATCCGGGTTGTCGGGTCGGACATCATCTCCCGCCACTGCGCGATCCAGCCGGGCAGCCGCCCAAGGGCGAACAGCACGGTGAACAGGCGCGTGGGGAAGCCGATGGCCTTGTAGATGATCCCGGTGTAGAAATCGACGTTCGGGTAGAGCCGGCGGGAGATGAAGTAGTCGTCCGCGAGCGCGATGTCCTCCAGCTCCAGCGCGATGTCCAGCAGCGGGTCGGAGGTGCCCAGGCGTTCGAGGAGGTCGTGCGCGGCCGCCTTCACGATGGCGGCCCGGGGGTCGTAGTTCTTGTACACCCGATGACCGAAGCCCATGAGCTTGTTCCCGCGGCCGTCCTTGGCCTGGGCGACGAAGTCGCGGACGTCCCGGTGCTCGGTGTGGATCTTGGTCAGCATCTCGAGGACCGCCTGGTTGGCCCCACCGTGCAGCGGGCCGAACAGCGCGTTGATGCCGGCGGACACCGAGGCGAACATGTTGGCGTGCGACGACCCGACGAGGCGGACCGTCGACGTGGAGCAGTTCTGCTCGTGGTCTGCGTGCAGGATGAAGAGCATGTCCAGCGTGCGCACCACGAGGGGATCCACCTCGTAGGGCGCCGTGGGCAGGCCGAACGTCATCCGCAGGAAGTTCTCGATCGGGGTCTTGGAGTTGTCCGGGTACAGGAACGGCTGCCCGACGGACTTCTTGTGCGCGTAGGCGGCGATGGTCGGCACCTTGGCCAGGAGCCGGATCGTCGAGATGTGCACGTGCTCGGGGTCGAACGGGTTCAGGGAGTCCTGGTAGAACGTGGATAGCGCGGACACCGCCGACGACAGCACGGGCATCGGATGGGCGTCGCGGGGGAACCCGTCGAAGAACCGGCGCAGGTCCTCGTGGAGCATGTTGTGACGCAGCAGGACGGCCTCGAACGCCTTGAGCTCATCAGGCGTCGGCAGCTCGCCGTAGATGAGCAGGTAGCTGACCTCGGTGAATGTCGCGTGGGCGGCCAGCTCCTCGATCGGGTAGCCGCGGTACCGCAGGATCCCGGCGTCCCCATCGATGTAGGTGATCGCCGACTGGCAGGTCGCCGTGTTCACGAAGCCGGGGTCGTAGGCGACATGCCCGGTGTCCCTGGTCAGGACGCCGACGTCCCAGCCGGACTCCCCGTCCGTGGCGCGCACCTCGGCCAGCTCCACCTCGCCGGAACTGTGGACCAGTCTCGCGTTGCTCATGACGATCCTCTCCCGCGGCCCGTACTCACGGCGACGGCCTGACCGGGCAGTCGCCCATGGCGATCCGAACCCGCGCCCGGGCGCCCTCGGACGCCGAGTCCCAGCGGGTGTGAGCGAACAATACCCAGCCCGGCAACGCGATGGCCCTCCCGGTGAGTCGCGCAGCGGTGGCCGGGGCCCATGCGCTGGGCGGAGCGGGGGCTGCTCCCCATGGGCGGGAGCCGAGGGTGTTCGATTGGCACATGCGCCTGGACCACGTCTCCTATGCCACCCAGGTCGAGCATCTGGCCGACACGGTCCAGCGGCTCGGCGCCGCGATCGGCGCCACGTTCGTCGACGGTGGCCTGCACCCGAGGTTCGGCACCCGCAACTTCATCCTGCCGCTGGCCGGCGGCAGCTACGTGGAAGTCGTCTCCGCGCTGGACCACCCCGCCGCAGAGACCGCGCCGTTCGGTCGGGCGGTGCGGGCTCGGGCACAGGCGGGCGGCGGCTGGATGGGCTGGGTCGTGGCAGTGTCGGACATGGCGGCCGTGGAGGCCAGGCTGGGCCGGCCCGCGGTCCCGGGACATCGGATCCGGCCGGACGGGTTCGACCTGAGGTGGCGGCAGGTGGGCGTGCTCGACACGATGGCCGACCCCCAGCTGCCCTACTTCATCGCGTGGGATGTAGACGCCCAGCACCATCCCTCCGCCGGCGGGCACGACGTCTCGATTTCCGAGCTGGAGATCGCTGGCTCGCGGCGGCGGATCGCAAAGTGGCTGGGCGAGCCGGCCAGCCATCCGTTGGACGAGGTTTCGGTGATCTGGCTGCCCACTGACTCCTCCGGGGGGCCGGGGCTGGTCGCCGTCACGCTGGACACCCCGCGTGGTCGGGTGCGAATCGACTGACCCATTCGCGCCGGGAGTCGATCCCGACGATCCGACGGTCGGCATCGACTGCACGTTCGTCTAGAGCCCCCCGGCCAGGCGCTCCCCGGCCGCGGCGACCCGCTCGTCGGTGGCGGTGAGGGCAACCCGGACGTGCCGTGCCCCGGCGGCCCCGTAGAACTCGCCGGGCGCCACGAGGATGCCCCGGTCGGCCAGCCACTCGACGGTCGTCCAGCATGGCTCGTCGCGGGTCACCCACAGGTACAGCCCGGCCTCTGACTCATCGATCCGGAACCCGGCCGCAGTCAAGGCGGCCAGGAGCACCTCGCGGCGGGCGCGGTACCTGGCGCGCTGGGCGACCACGTGGGAATCGTCGCCCAGGGCGGCGATCGCTGCGGCCTGCACGGGCCCCGGGACCATCATCCCCGCGTGCTTGCGCACTTCTAGGAGCCGGGCGATCATGCCCGGGTCCCCAGCGGCGAATCCGAAGCGGTAGCCGGCGAGGTTGGACCGCTTGGACAGGGAGTGCAGTGCGAGCACCCCGGTCGGGTCGCCCCCGCATACGTCGGGGTGGAGCACAGAGACGGGCCGCTCGGTCCACGGCAGCTCGTAGTAGCACTCGTCGGAGACCACCAGCGCACCCCGGTCGCGCGCCCAGGAGACGACCTTTGCCATGTGCTCTGCCGGCAGGACCCTGCCCGTCGGGTTGCTCGGCGAGTTCAGCCACACCAGCGACACGCGCCCCGGACCAACCGCCGTCAGCGAGTCGGCCGCGATGACCTGAGCACCGGCCAGCCGGGCGCCCACGTCGTAGGTGGGGTAGGCCAGCTCCGGGATCAGCACCCGCTCGGCCGGGCCGAGTCCCAGCAGGGTCGGCAGCCAGGCGACGAACTCCTTGGTCCCGATCGTCGGCAGGACGTCGAAGCCCGGCCGAGCGCCGAGCACGCGTTGGACCCAAACCGTGACGGCCGCGCGGGTGGCCGGCGCGCCAGTGGTCAGGGGATAGCCGGGCGAGTCGGCGGCCGCGGCGAGCGCCCGGGCGATCACATCCGGCGTCGGATCCACGGGCGTGCCGATGGACAGGTCCACGACTCCACCGGGATGGGTGCGCGCGCGTTCACCGAACGGGGCGAGCCGATCCCAGGGGAAGTCAGGCAGCGCCCTCAGTTGTCGTGCTCCTGCGGCGGGAGGGCCTGCACGAGGGGCACGTCCTTCGCGATCAGGCCAAGTTTGGCCGCACCGCCGGGGGACCCGAGCTCGGTGAAGAACTCGGCGTTGGCTGCGGTGTACTCGCTCCACTCCGCGGGGACGTCGTCCTCGTAGAAGATGGCCTCGACCGGGCAGACCGGCTCGCACGCCCCGCAGTCCACGCACTCATCCGGGTGGATGTAGAGCATGCGCTCGCCCTCGTAGATGCAGTCGACCGGGCACTCCTCGATGCAGGCCTTGTCCTTGAGGTCCACGCAAGGCAGTGCGATCACGTAGGTCATCGGGTCTCCCATCTGTAGTGCGCCGATCCTATTGCCTGCGAGCTCGCGTCTCGCGTCTTCAGTCCTTGGCGGCTTCCTTCGCGGGCTTGGGCCCGCAGATCACGTTGGGCGTCGGCTTGTACGTGGTCGGCCAGGTCTCGGTCACCTGGGCCTTGCCATCGGTGATCAGGCGGCGGGTCACGGAGATCGAGAACCCCGGCGAGCCGGACGAGGGGAGGCAGGTGTCGCTCTCGTTGTAGATGGTCTCGTAGTCGGTGTAGCTGTGCCGCGGCGTGAACGTGGACGTCACCATGTCGTACTTCTTCGTGCCCCACATCTCGATCAGGACCCCGTTGGTGAACCGCTTGGCGGTGATGAGCACGCCGTTGCCCGTGTCGTTGCCCATCCTGAGGTCCTTGAGCCCCCAAGCCACCGTGGCCTCCAGGCCGGCCTTGTAGCGGGAGATGTAGAGGCTGTGCGGGTGCTGCTCGATGCGGTCCAGGCCCGCATAGAAGCCCGCCGTCCAGGTTGCCGTGGTGATGATCGAGACCCCGCCGCCCAACTCCTCCTTGAAGGCCCCGTTGGAGATGATCGTCCCCTGCGTGTAACCGTTGGCGACGGTGCGCTCGTGGACCGTGTCGTTCATCGAGAAGACGTCGCCTGGCTTGAGGATCGTGCCGTTGAGGTACTTGGCGGCCGTCCCGACGTTGATGTAGCGGTATGCCGCCGGCTCGAAGGCCTGGCGGAAGCTGGACAGCTTCTCCTTGATGTTGAGGGCCTTCGCGTCAGCGGTGGTGAACGCCGGCTCGACGGTGCTCACGGAGACCGAGGCGACCCGCTTCGTCGCGGTCGTCTCGGGGAGCACCGGCTCGACCGCAGCCGCCAGATCGGCCGCGGTAACGGCCGTGCCCTTCTTCGCGGGGACCACGACGGGCTCGTCGTCCTCGATGACGACTGTCGCGTCGCGGCCGGGCTTCTCCAGCGAATCCAGGTCGTCGGCCAGCTTCTTGTGCAGCACCGCCCCGTCCACCGTCGGCTCGAGCGTCTCGTCCTTTGCGGCGAAGGACAGGGCGGCGGAGATGTCGGTCGGCGCGACGACGACCTTCTTCTTCTCAACGGTCAGGGTGACCGGCAGGGCCACGGCCGGCTGGGCGTACTCGGCGAACACCCGCTGTGCCTCGTCGGCCGGCACAGTCGGCGTGGTCGTGGTCATCGGCAGGTCGATGACGGCCTGGGGAACCTGGAAGTACTCGTCGGCGACCGCCTCCGTGGCCCTGGCCACGTCCAGCGCAGATCCGTCGGATCCGGGAGTCAAAGTCGCCACGGCCTTGGCGCTGTAGGTGATCGTCGGCTCTTCGGCGGCCACGTCAGCCACCAGCGCCAGGGACTCCAGGGATGCGGTCAGCTCGAGCTCGTCGGCCGTGGTGACCGGTGGCAGCTCGACGGACCCGGTCAGGTGCCGCACCACGTCGACCGGGTTCAGGATCAGCCCTGAGGCCTGGCCTGCCGTGGCCTCCCAGTCGACGGCCAGCCCGGACTCGACCGGGTCGATCTCCATCGACTGCTTGCCGGCGGTGACCGGGAAGGGCTCCTCCGCTGCGTCCCCGAGCTCCTCCTCAAGGGTCGCCGCGGCCTGCTCGGTGGACATCCCGCCGATGTCCACGCCGAGCACCGAGGTGCCGTCGGGAACATCCCCGGAGACGGCGGCGACCGCTGCCACGTATCCGGCCAGGACGACGCCGCCGATCCCGAGGGCCAGCACGCGGCCCCGGCCCTTCCGGCGGGGCTCCTCGGTGGAGCTCGCGGGGTCGCCGGCCGGGGGGGTGGTGGGTTCGCTCACGAGTCCGATCGTAGGCGGTCGGGCGTGCTCAAGCTGGCGAGTTCACGGAACTTTGACGAGTAGTACACGGTTGGATCGCAGTCAACCGCCGGGTCGTGGACCTGCGTCACCAGCCCGATCAGGACGTCGTGGTCGCCGGCGGGCACGACCTGTACGGTGCGCAACTCTAGGGACGCCAGTGCGTCGGACAGGATCAGGCAGCCATCCGCCCCGCGCCGATGGGCGAAGCGGTCGAACTGGCCCGCCAGCGGTCGCCCCCGCTTGGCGAACCATCGAGCCGTGTCCTCGGCCTGGGGGCCGGCAGGCAGGAACGACACCGCCCACCGCCCGGCCGCCAGGACCGCCTCGTGGAACCGGGAGTCCCGCTCGACGCACACGAGGGCGAGCAGCGGGTCCAGGGAGACGGTCGTGAACGAGTTGGCCGTCATGGCGTGGTCGATGCCGTCGGCGACGGTGGTGACCACCGCGATGCCGGTGGCATAGCGCGACGCCGCCCTGCGGAACCGCTCGGGCGTTGGCTCAGGCATCGGGGACCTGCAGCCCGGCGGCCAGGCCCACGTCCTCGCGGACCATCAGGGGGAAGGTGCACGTGATGGCCAGCACGATCGTGCCGCCTATCAGGTAGGCCATCTGCCGGGTCCCGGCCGCCAGGACCAGGTCGCCGCCAGGGGTCGTGGTCGCCATCAGGAGCGAGGCCCCGAGCCACCCAACGGAGAACAGGAGGGCGCCCCAGCGGGAGTCGGCCCACCAGGCGCAGGCACGGGCCACCGGAACGAGCGCTGCCAGGACCAGAAGCGCGCCTATGGGCACCGCCACGCCGCCGACCTGCACCACAACGGCCTGCAGCAGCGCCCCGACGGCGCCGAGGAGCACCCCGATGACGACCAGTACGACGGCGTGCACGGCTCAGTCGTTGGCGTGCAGGTGCTCAGCCAGCCCGCCCCAATGGCCCTTGCGCGGGGAGGCCTCCAGCGCCCCGGTCACGGAGTTGCGCCGGAACAGCAGGTCGGCGACACCGGAGAGATCTCGGCCCTTGACGACCTGCCCGTCCGGCAGGGTGATCTTCGACCCGGCCGTGACGTAGCAGCCGGCCTCGACGACGGATCGGTCGCCCAGCGAGATGCCGATGCCGGCGTTGGCCCCGATGAGCGCGCCCTCTCCGACGGTGACTCGCTGCGTGCCGCCACCGGACAGCGTCCCCATGATGGAGGCGCCGCCGCCCACGTCAGATCCGGCGCCGACCACGACCCCGGCCGAGATCCGGCCCTCGACCATCGACGGGCCCAGTGTCCCGGCGTTGAAGTTGCAGAAGCCCTCGTGCATGACGGTCGTGCCCTCGGCCAGGTGGGCGCCCAGTCGCACGCGGTCGGCATCGGCGATCCGGACGCCGGAAGGCACGACGTAGTCGACCATCCGGGGGAACTTGTCCACGCCGAGCACGGTGAGCTGCTGGCCGGTGATCCGGGCGCGCATGCGAACCTCGGGCAGTGCGTCGGGCGAGACCGGGCCCAGGGACGTCCAGGCCACGTTGGGCAGCACGGCGAAGATCCCGTCCACGTTGATCGTGCGGGGCTGGACCAGGCGGTGCGAGAGCAGGTGCAGGCGGAGGTAGGCGTCGGCGACGTCGGCGGGCGGGGCGGACAGGTCGGGGATCACGGTGACGATCACGCGCGTGACGGTTCCCCTGACCTGGTCCTCGGCAGCCGCGCCCGTAAGGAGGGGGACCTCGGTCGGCTCGGTGGCCAGGACCGGGTCGGGGTACCAGACGTCGAGGATCGCGGCGTCCTGGGCAGTTGAGGCGAAAGTGGCAAGGCCAGTCCCGGATGCGGGCGACGTGAGCAGCTCCATGGGCCGATAGCGTATTGGCAGTCCCGTCAGGATCGGAGGTCATGATGGCCCTGGACGCAGCCGGTGACGTGGTTGACCTGTGCGGCCAACTCGTCGACATCCCCAGCGAGAGCCATGACGAGGAGGCCATCGCCGATCAGGTCGAGGCCGTCCTCGTCGGGCTGGCGCACCTGGAGGTGGAGCGCGACGGCAACGTCATCGTTGCCCGCACCCAGCTCGGCAGGGCCGAGCGCGTGCTCATCTGCGGGCACGTCGACACCGTGCCAGCTGCCGACAACCTGCCCCACCGGATCCTCGTCGAGGACGGCGAGGAGCGCCTGGCGGGGCTCGGATCATGCGACATGAAGGGCGGCGTGGCGGTGATCCTCGCGCTCGCCGCGACGGTGCCTGCGCCGGTGCGCGACGTCACCTACGTGTTCTACGACTGCGAGGAGGTCGAGGAGCGGTTCAACGGACTGAAGAGACTGGCGAACTTCCGCCCCGAACTGCTCGTCGGTGACTTCGCGGTGCTGATGGAGCCCTCCGTCGCGGGCGTCGAGGCTGGGTGCCAGGGCACGCTTCGCGCCGAGATCAGGTCGACCGGCCGGCGCGCCCACAGCGCCCGTTGGTGGCTGGGGACCAACGCCATCCATCAGGCTTCGGAGATCCTGGCCCGGCTGAACGAGTACAACCCCGCGCGGGTGACGATCGACGGGCTGGAGTACCGAGAGGGACTCAACGCGGTGCGGATCAACGGGGGCGTGGCCGGAAACGTGATCCCCGATGAGTGCGTCGTCACGGTCAACTACCGGTTCGCCCCGAACCTGACGCCGGAGCTGGCGATCCGGCACGTGGAGGCCGTCTTCGAGGGGTTCGACGTGCGGGTCATCGACGTTGCTGCAGGGGCCCTGCCCGGGTTGTCCCATCCGGCCGCGAAGGCGTTCATCCAGCGGACCGGCGGCCTGCCGAGGCCGAAGTACGGATGGACCGATGTGGCCCGCTTCAGCTCGCTGGGCGTGCCTGCGGTCAACTACGGGCCCGGCGACCCCTCGCTGGCGCACACCCGTGAGGAGTACGTGCCGACCAGCGAGGTGCGCCAGACGTTCGCGGTCCTGCGGGACTGGCTGAACGGAGTCGGCGAGGCTGAGCCCGAGCGCCGGAGCGCGTGGGCGTCAGGCACCAGGACCGAGGGCCGGCGCGGTGCCGGAACGGGGCCGCAGTCGCCGGGTGCCGCGAGGCAGCCAGCGCAGCCACGGCCCCGTCCAGGTGCTGGCGGGGGCGCTGCGTCGTCCTGACGGCCGCGTGCCGCCGTGCTGCGTTGACTAGGCAGCCTTGATGGCGGACACGTCCAGCTGGATCTTGATCTTGTCGCTGACCAGGACGCCGCCGGCCTCAAGGGCCACGTTCCAGGTCAGGCCGAAGTCCTTGCGGCTGATCTCGGCCTCGCCCTCGAATCCGGCCCGGATGTTGCCGAACGGGTCGGTCGCCACGCCGTTGGGCTCGATCGCGACCTCGACAGGCCTGGTCACGCCCTTGATCGTCAGGTCGCCCAAGACGACGAACTCGTCGCCGTCCTGCTTGACCGCATTCGAGGCGAACGTCATCTCCTTGTTGTTCTCGACGTCGAAGAAGTCGGCCGACCGGAGGTGCGCGTCGCGATCGGGCGAGTTCGTGTTCACCGAGGCGAGGCTCACGCTCACCCGGGCGGTGGAGGCGGAGGGGTTGGCGCAAGCCACCTGGAGCCGTCAAGTGGATGTCGGACAGGGGGGCTAACTTCTTCGCCATGGATGAGAAGCAAGCAGCAGATGCGGTGGCCGGCCCCAGGCCTGCGCAACCGACGGCGGAGGCGGGGACGCAGTCGGTTGCCCCGGGTCCTGCCAGCGTCGTGCCCCGCCGCACGAAGGGGCCCACCGTGCTCAGGCGCCGCCGGGCCTCCGGCACGACCACGGACCAGCGGCTGCTGGACACTCGCGACTCCGGTGATTGGGTGCATACCGACCCCTGGCGGGTGCTGCGGATCCAGTCGGAGTTCGTGGAGGGATTCGGCTCGCTGGCGCAGCTGGGTCCTGCGATCAGCGTCTTCGGATCGGCGCGCACGCCGGCGGACCACCCTGAGTACGCACTCGCCCAGCGCACGGCCGCGCTGCTGGTCAGGGCCGGCTACGCGGTGATCACCGGCGGGGGCCCGGGGATCATGGCCGCAGCCAACCGGGGCGCGTGGGAGGCCGGCGGGACGTCGGTCGGGCTGGGTATCGAGCTGCCCTTCGAGCAGCGGATGAACGAGTGGGTCGACATCGGGATCAACTTCCGCTACTTCTTCGCCCGCAAGACGATGTTCGTCAAGTACGCGCAGGGGTTCGTGGTGTTCCCCGGCGGGTTCGGAACCATCGACGAGCTGTTCGAAGCACTGACCCTTGTCCAGACCGGCAAGGTGACGACATTCCCCATCGTGCTGGTGTGCTCCCAGTACTGGGCTGGGCTGCTCGACTGGCTGCGCGCCACGATGGCCGTCGACGGCAAGATCGCCGCTGTCGACCTGGACCTGATCCACATGACCGACGATCCGGAGGAGGTCGTCGCCGTGCTGCAGGCGGCGGAGGACGAAAGAGCACGCAGCCATCCGCTCGGGGAGGTGACGCCCTACGACGTGGACATCACGGACGGCACGTGAGCCCTGCAGGTCCGGGTTGGGATCGGGATGCTGCGGGAGTCTCGGTCTGTGCTTCACCCTCACCTGATCCAGCCGGATCAACCGGTTCGAACGGTGGTTCGCCTACGTCACCAAGGACCTGATCCGCGCAGCCTTTCCTCCACCTATGAGGAGTGATTGCCGGGCTTGCTGCGCGCACAGCCGGTCCGTCACGGTGCGTGCACAATGGAGTTGAGCCAGCGTTTGATCTTGGGCTTGGAGCCGTCGATGGACATGGACTTGTCCCCTGGGATCCCCCAGATAGTCTTCTCACACCTGCCGGGAGTCCCGCCCCGGAACGCCCTGGTGGTGATCAACTTGGCGTTCTTCGCAGAGTAGAGCTTGACAGTGACAACGCTTCTATGTCTGGTCACCCTCATATTGTCCGTGTAGTTGCAGCGCTGGACGACCTGCGTGTCTTCGGATGCGACCGCGACGAGCTCGAGGAAGCGAAGCGCGGTCGGCGTCCCAGCCTTCCAGCCGTAGCCAAGGTAGTCCTTGTCGATCACGATGACCGGGTGGAAGCCGCGGCCAGGAGCATATGGGTGGCTCCCACCGACCTTCCTGCCCTTCGATGCACCTGATGCCTGCTTCATGATCCAGTCCAACTTGTCCAGTTGGAGGTTGCGTCGCCGGGTTTCTGCCGATAGCTGTGGCTTGTCCACCTGGAGTGCGACAGCGAGCCAGGTATCGCCCGCCTTCGCGGCCATCACCGCCTTCGCGGCAGGCTTGATCCCCAAGCCGATCAGGTACTTGGTGAGCCGTTGGCTTGCCCGCTGGCTGATCCCCCGGTCCTTGCTCTTGGTCAGGTCGAGTAGGAGGGTCACATCGCCGGATCGGGACCGTCGGCTGAGTACTTGCGTGATGGCCTTCTCGGCTGCGGTGCTGACCTCCTTCCGCGAGTCTGATTGCACCGCGAAGGACGCCCGGAGCGCACGCGCGGCTCCCAGCGCGTCGATGTAGACCGGGAGTTGCCACTTGGCGCTCTGACTCCACGGCCCGGCTTCGATGGCGGCAAGTTCAATCAGGCGCAGGGTTGCCTTGTCGTCAGGAAGGCTGGTGAGCAGGGTCTTTGTGGCATTGCTGGCAGCAGCGGCCACAGTGCTGTCGGTGTCATGCCAAGCTGAGAGCAGGGGCGCCAAGGCGTCCAAGGATCCTGTCGCGCCCAGGGCCGTTGCGGCGTCCGCGCGGATCACTGGGTCATCCGTGGCGGCAAGTGCAATCAGGCGGGTGGTCGCCTGGTCGTCAGGAAGGCTGGTGAGCAGGGTCATTGTGGCTTTCGCGGCAGCAGCGGCCACAGTGCTGTCGGTGTCATGCCGGGCTGAGAGCAGGGGCCCCAAGGCGTCCGGGGATCCTGTCGCGCCCAGGGCCGTCGCGGCGTCGGCGCGGATCACCGGGTCATCCTTGTAGGTGAGGGCAGATGTCAGGCCGGGCAGATCACCCTTGCTCGCCAACGATGCCACGTCCGGCGCCAGCAGCCTGGTGAGGACAGCCAGGACCCCGTAGATCAGCAGGATGACACCGACGCTGCCAACGACGACCAGCGGAATCCGCCATTTGCCGGATGGCCGTCTGGGGCTCTGCTTCTGCTGCGGTTCGTTCTGCGGGCTGGACGCGGGTTCCTGGGTTGGCGATTCTGGTATCAGCGTGCCGCAGCGCGGACACGTCTGGGCTCCTGCCCTGGGTTCCTGGTCAAGTGCGCAAACCGGGCACAGCATCGTTCTCTCCGCTCCGAGCGCCTTGGCGACTCCCACGGGCATAGTGGAACTGAACATGGTGTCTACCGGATCGGTGTGTTGGGTGTCGCGCTGACGAGTTGGGGTTCCTTCGTGGCGGTCGATGGGTCCGTCGACAGGGCGTTGGCGACTGGTTCTGCTCAACCCGTCGAGCAGGGACGCGGCTCTGACGGCGTCCCTCGGCCGGCTGATGCGGGGGCTGAAGGGCACGACGAGCGAGGCGCAGAGGAGGCGCAGACCCCCAGCGATACGTGTGGGAGGTTGGAACGCGGTTGCGATTGGGGAACCGGATGGCGCGACGGCGCGTGGCAGGATCCTGCTGTGGTCCTGCTGTTCGTCCTTGTTGCGATAGCTATCGTCGCCGCCGTGGCAGTCCTTGTGGTCAGGGATGCCCCGCTCATGCCGGACGACCCCACCCCGGGCCGTCCCCTGCGCTGGCCGCTGGCCGGCCCGGTTGCGCCCGCTGACCTGGCCGAAGTCCGATTCTCCATCGCGGTGCGTGGGTACCGGATGGACGAGGTCGACCGCGTACTGGACGACGCTCGCGCCGCGTTGCTCGAGCGGGATCGTCGGATCGCCGAGTTCGAGACCGGCGGGGCTGCCGTCGATCCCGAGGCAGCAGAGACAGCAGTGCCCCTCGGCGCGGGGGCGGACGCTCGGGCAGACTCGGCCGACTCCGAGGTGGCTTCTGAGGCGGACGAGCCGTGAGCCGCCACGACCTTGCGCGTGAGGTCATCATCGACGCGCCCGCCGAGGTCGTGTTCGCCGCTGTCACGGACTGGCCAGCCCAGGGACGCTGGGTGCTTGGAACACGCGTCGCAGCCGACGGTCCAGCTGAAGGGGTGGGCGGGCGGTTCACTGCGTTCACGGGCTTGGGCCCGGTCGGGTTCGGCGACCCCATGGAGATCACCGAATGGGACCCGCCGCGCCTGGTCGCGATCCGCCACACGGGCCGGGTGGTCCGGGGCAGCGGCTCATTCCACGTGCACCCCCTGCCCGACGGACGCAGCCGAATGGTGTGGCGTGAGCAGCTCGACGTCCCGCTCGGGGCAGTGGGCCGTGCGGCGTTCGTGCTGGCGCGGCCGGTCCTGGCTGCCATGCTGGGGCGATCGCTCTCGGCGCTGGCCCACTTGGTCGAGTCCGGCCAACTCGGCAGTTGACGGTGCGTCGGCATGGGGGGCGCATGCCTCCGGTGAGCCCAACCATGGGGGATAATGCGCATACGGCCTGTTGGATGGCCGGCCGATCGGAAAGGGGACTGCAGATGGCGGCCATGAAGCCGAGGACGGGCGACGGCCCGCTGGAGGTTACCAAGGAGGGTCGCGGGATCGTCATGCGCGTGCCCCTTGAAGGCGGCGGCCGTCTCGTGGTTGAGCTGAACGCTGACGAGGCGCGTGACTTGGGCACGCAGCTCTGCAGCATCGCCGGCTAGCCGCACTCATCTGAGCAGGCCCCGCAGCCAACCCGCCAGGCGGTACGGTTGCGGGGCTTTGACGTACTGGGAGGGTGCATGGCTCAGGCTGCTGTGGCCGACGTCGTGACGATGCACGTCGAGGGCGTTGCTGATCCCGGCGATGACCTCGACGTGCCAGCCGTCGTGGTCATCGCGATGCGCCCCCCGAGCGGCCCGGATCAGCCCGTGTCAGTCGATGAGGAGCACGTCACGCTGCTGCGGGCGTGGGGAGTGGACCTGCCCCGGAGGCTGGCCAGGGCCCGCGCGACAGGTGCCCGGGGCGAGCTGGTGTGGGTGGACCTGGAGGAGGAAGCGCCCGAGGCGGTCCTGGTCGTGGGCGTGGGCCCCGGTGGTCAGGCCGACATCCGTCGGGCGGCGGCTTCAGCCGTGCGCCGGCTCCGGGGGTACCAGGAGGTGCTGGTCCTGGCGACCCGCGGCCTTGGGCACGGCGGAGTATGAGCCTTTGTCGAGGGGCTGCTCCTCGGCAGCGGATCGCCCACCTGGGCCACGTCTCCGCCGCCGGCTCCCCCCGCCAGGGTCCGCCTGGTCGTGGCTGACGTGCCGCAGGGCCAGGACGCCGTGGCGGCGGGCACGCGGCACGGGCGGGCGACGCTGGCCGCTCGTTGGCTCATCCACACGCCGTCGAATCAGAAGGATCCGGCTTGGCTGGCCGAGCAGGCCGTGGCCGTGGCAGAGGCAGCAGGGCTCGGATCGCTCGTGTGGGACGTTGTCGTCACCCACCACGGCGGACTGACCAGCGAGGTTGTCAACACCGACGCGGAGGGACGCCTGGTCCTCGGCGACGGCCTGGACTTCGCAGTCCGCGACCTGGCAGCGGACGTGGTCGTGGACGTGGCCACGCTCACGGGTGCTGCCACGCTGGCCCTGGGCCGGCGGCACGCGGCCCTGTTCAGCAACGACGAGGGGCTGGCCGCGCACCTCATCACGGCGGGCGAGGATTCTGGCGAGCTGGTCTGGCGGATGCCGCTGCAATCGGACTACGCCGACCTGATCGGCTCGGAGGTCGCCGACCAGGCCAACGCCGGCCGGGGAGCTGCCGCTGGTCCGGGGGCGATCACCGCCGCGCTGTTCCTCGAGCGATTCGTCGGCGGAACGCCATGGGCCCACCTGGATATCGCCGGTCCCGGGCGATCCGACGCCGATCGCGAGGACCTGCCCAAGGGGGCACCGGGTTCGGCGTCCGGCTCCTGCTGCGCTGGATCGAGGCCGGTGCCCCGACGCGGCCACACTGAACCCGGGCACGAACTCGGGCGCGGGCAGTAGCCAGGGCAGCGGCTCGGCCGGGTTCCACCGCGCTCGGCGGTGTCAGCCGCGCCGTCGGCGGATACCGACGAGGAGTCCGTCGCTCACGGGCAGCAGCGCAGGGGTGAGGCGGGCGTCCTCGCGCACGGTCGCGACCAGCTCCCGCAGGCTGACGGTCTGCGCGTCACGCTGTGCGGGGTCGGCGACCTTGTCGTGCCAGAGGGCGTTGTCGAAGACGACCGCGCCACCGGTGCGAAGGAGGCGGATGGCCTGCTCCAAGTAGGCCGAGTACTCCGACTTCTCCCCGTCGACGAAGACGAGGTCGTAGCCGCCATCAGTCAGCCGGGGAAGCACCTCGAGGGCCCGACCCGTGATCAGCCGCGTCCGCGACGGGGCGAAGCCCGCCGACACGAATGTGGTGCGCGCCACGCGCTGGTTCTCCGCCTCGACGTCCACGCTGGTCAGCACGCCCTCGCTGCGCATCCCACGCAGGAGGGCCACCCCGGAGACCCCGGCGCCCGTGCCCACCTCCACGACGGCCCTGGCGTCCAGCAGTGCCGCGATCATCGTCAGGGCCGCGGCGCCCCCCTGCCCGATGGGGGGGCAGCCAAGCTCCTCGGCCTTCGTCCGTGCCTCGACGAGGAACTCATCCTCGGGCAGCCAGCGCTCGGCGAAGTTCCAGCTCGCAGGGCTCGGGACGTGGACGGCGGCGCACATGGGGCACCTTTCGTGGCAGGGGAGTGTCTGGCGACAGCGTAATCGCCGATCGGGTCCATCTTGTGCAGGGGCGATGGGCGGCAGCGCGATCCGTCCGGGCGCTTGGGCTGGCCTTACCCGATCCGAACCCGCATCGGTGCCCGGGGCAGACGTCTGCACCGTAGGTTCCATGCCGTGCCGATGAAGGATGATGTCACCATGACCGACGAGCAGCGCCCCATCGTCCCAGATCCCGATCGGCAGACCCCGGATGAGACCCGATCCGACGCTGGACAGGAGTGGGTCGCCCCGGCCCCTGCCATCGACGAGACCACCCCGGTGGAGCAGGTTCCCAGTGAGCCACCCACCGGATGGCAGACGCCCGGCGGGGCGCCCTTCAACACTGGGCCGTCGGGCGCGCCGTCAGCTGGCGCCAAGCCCGCGGGGCCCGACTGGTACCAGACCAGTACATACCCGACGGGGTTCGACGCCTACGGGCAGCCGACCACCGGGCAGGCGTGGGGCGCGTATCCCGGCGGCCCGGGTCAGCCTGCGGCGGCCTATCCCGCCGGCCCGGGTCAGCCTGCGGCGGCCTATCCCGGCGGCCCGGGTCAGCCTGCGGCGGCCTATCCCGGCGGCCCGGG
>JBAVLA010000313.1:0-2327 GCA_049688595.1 Candidatus Nanopelagicales bacterium
GGCCCCTCCTCGACAGCGCGGTGCACGAGCTCGGGATCGGGTGGCCCAGCATCGTCGCGCAGATGCAGAAAGTACTCGACATTCCCGCTCGGCCCCGGCAGCGGGCTGGCGACCACGCCCGCCGTCCCGAGGCCCACGACCCACGCGGACTTCGCCACCTCGAGCACAGCCGCCTCCCGCTGGACGGGGTCGCGAACCACGCCGCCGCTGCCCAGGGCCTGACGACCGACCTCGAACTGCGGCTTGACCATGAGCAACAGGTCGGCGCCCGGCGCGGCCAGCGCGGCGAACACGTCCACGAGCATCCGCAGCGAGATGAACGACAGGTCCGCCACGATGAGGTCCGGACGGTAGGGCAGGTCACCTGGGCCGAGCGAGCGCACGTTCGTGCGGTCCATGACTGTGACCCGCGGGTCGCCACGCAGCGACCAGGCCAGCTGGCCGTACCCCACGTCGACTGCCACCACGTTGGCAGCGCCGCGCCTGAGCAGGACCTCGGTGAACCCGCCCGTGGACGCACCCGCGTCCAGGGCCCTTCGTCCCACGACCATGTGGCCGTCGGGATCCAGTGCATCAAGTGCACCGATCAGCTTCTGGGCACCGCGGGATACGTAGTCGGGTCCGGCAGCGGACTCGGCGACGACCAGGGCAGCAGCTCCGTCGACCTGCGTGGCCGGCTTGCTGGCCGTCGCCCCGGCCACCAGCACACGGCCATCCGCGATCAGCTGCTGGGCCTGTTCGCGGGACCGGGCCAGTCCGCGCCGGACCAGTTCCGCGTCGAGGCGGCGCCGGGTCATGGGGCGGAGGTCCGGCGGTGGATCGCGATGCACTGGTCGGCACTCGGCCATGGCGGGCGGGCTGCCGAATTGCTGGCCATCGGCCTAGGCCCGGCTGTCCGGATCTGCCAGCACGGCAGCCAGCCGCTGATGGATGTCGCTGAACACAGCGACCTGCTCAGCCAGCGGCAGGCCGTCCAACTCGGCCAGGCGGGAGAGGGCATCCGCGACCCGGGGATCCTCAGGCGCAGCGCTCGGGCCGCCATCCGCCCGGGTGGTGGGGACGTGCCTGCGGACCCCTGGCTCGCTCACGTCTTGTCGCCCCGGACCTCACTGAGTTGCCGCTCGAGCCGGCGCAACTGCTGGCGAAGTGCGGCCACCTCAGATTCGGGCGCCAGGCCCAGGACACCGAGGAAGCGGTCGAACTCCGATTGGATCAGCCCTGCGATGAGCTCCTTGCTGCGCCCAGCGGCACTCCGCGCCTCCCCGCCGCGCTCCGGCTCCTGCTCGGGACCGGCGGGGCTGCGCCGCCATTGCGAAGCCAGGGACGAGACCCCAGCGTGCGCCAGGGAGCTCATCCGCGCCGTCGAGGCCTGGGCGGCACCCACGGCTATGGAGATGTAGTCCCTGGCCATGTCGATCACTTCCTGCCCCTTTCACCTGAAGGAAGGGTAGCCGCTCGCCCAGTGTGGACCGTCGCCCCGGGCGCTCGCCCAGTGTGGACCGTCGCCCCGGGCGCTCGCCACGTCCCAACGCCGTGCACGCGTCCACCTACCCGCGTCCCCGGGCGTCCCCCGCGAATCGTGGCAAGTTCGCGGGGCCCGCGCCCCAGCAGACTTGTCACGATCCCGCGTAGGCCACCTGAGACTTGCCTGGAATCCGTGCGGTGCGCAACACTGACCAGATCGATCCAGTCGGTGACGCCGGTGAGCACCAACAGCGACGGGATCCCCGAGCGAGTGGCGCCCTCGATGTCGGTGTCCAGCCGATCGCCGACAACGATCGGGTGTCGGGCCGCCGTGCGCTCGACGGACCCGAGCATGAGCGGTGGTTCCGGCTAGCCCGCCACGAGCGGCTGGACGCCCGTCGCGTGCACCAGTGCGGCGACCAGGGATCCATTGCCGAGGACCCGGCCGCGGGGGCTGGGGATGGTTCGGTCGAGGTTCGTGGCGACCCAGGTCAGGCCGCGGCTGATGGCAATCGAAGCCTCCGCCAGGTGCTTCCAGCAGACCTGGTTGCCGTAACCCTGCAAGACGGCGACTGGATCGTCGTCAACCGATTCGACGGGACCGGTCCGCGCTCGCGCAGCGCCTCAGGAACGCCCGGACCACCGATCCCCAGCACATGGACTCCGGCGGGGAGCCGCTCGGCCAGCATCCGCGCACCTGCCTGCGCTGACGTGACCACGTCTGCGGGAGCGGCGCGCACACCTAGCTCGACCAGATGGGCAGCCACGGCGGCCGGGGGTCGGGTCGGGCCGCGTTGTTGGTCACGAACGCCGAGCGCATGCCCTGCTGTGCGAGGGCCTCATCGAGGGACTCGGCCGCCCAC
>JBAVLA010000314.1:0-3518 GCA_049688595.1 Candidatus Nanopelagicales bacterium
TTTAACCCGAGGAAGGCTATATGGCCAAGAGACCTCCTATCAAGACGTCGTCCAAAGGGTGGAGTTCCGAGGAGGTCCGACGCCGGGCCAGTCTGTACTCCAGTCGGCGCGAATTTGAATTGGAGGATCGCAACGCGTACCGCGCAGCTTGCCGTCACGGGTGGCTGGACGACCTGTGCTCGCACATGCTTCCCAGACGGTTCTGTTGGACGCACGAAAAGCTGACCAAGACGGCATCCAAATACCTGACTCGAGCCAGTTTCGAGCAAGGTCATCCTGCGGCCTACAAAGCTGCACAGCGTCGCGGCCTGCTTGACCAAGTGTGTGCGCACATGACGCCCGCCGTCCCGGTGTGGGATTTTGACCGTACCGCCGCCGAGGCGATGAAATACATCTCTCGAAGCGCCCTCCGGGCAGGGAGCGGCTCGGCTTACAACGCCGCGCTGCGCAATGGCTGGCTCGAAGAGATTTGCAGCCACATGCAGCCGCTGCTGCGTTACTGGTCCGTTGCGGACCTCGAAGCGGAGGCGGGCAAGTACTCGTCGGTCGCAGAATTCAAGGTGGGGTCTCCGTCGGCATACGCGATTGCCGCGCGCCGCAATCTGCTCGACCGGATAACGTCGTCGTTGAGTTATGAGCGAGAACAATGGACGAAAGCTGAGGTTCTCGCAGAAGCGGAGAAGTACTCGGTGCGGGAAGACTTTCACTGCCATTCTCGCGGCGCTTACAAGCACGCCTATCGCGGCCGCTACTTGGACGAGGCCTGCTCGCACATGCCGTATACGCGTCGAGGGTTCGACGTCCGTAAGCCTGGTTTCGTATATCTCGTCTTAGTAATTTCTCCAGAGCTCGACGATCTGGTGAAGGTGGGCATCACCAACACTACGGTCGCGACACGCATGTATGGCATGCGGCGTCACAAATTTGACCGCCTTATCGTGCTGTGTACGTGGTACTTCCCGGACGGTGCGCAGGCAGGAGCCGCGGAAAAGTTGATCCATGAGCGAATGCATGAATTTGCATACCAGGGCGACGCGAGGCTTTCGAACGGAAACACCGAACTGTTTACGCTCACTTGGCCGGACGCGCTGGAATCGGCTCGCGAGGTTATCCGCACTTTTGACTCGACAGACTATCTGGAGCAGCTTCGTGAGTTCGCGCCGAGATATGCGCAGCTCGCTGTGCCAACTGAAGCAGTTTTGGGGCCAACGTCAGCGGCAGTGTGCGTGTCATCAGCTTCGTTTCATTTGAGCGAAGTGTCGCCCAGCGTTGCTAGCCAACAGCATTGGCGTCCTTTGACATCGCAGCGGCTGAAGACAGATGTCTGCTTCGGGCTGCCCTTGACACGCGCGCTAGGCCGAACAAGTGAAATAGACGATGAAGTCTGACCTCACCAATGCGCTCTGGACGAAGTACCCGCTGATCTTCCCGCAGAGAGTCGGCTTCTCGTGCAACGACGGTTGGTACAACTTGATCGACGTGCTCTGCGAGCGCGTACAGGCTCGGGTCGACGCTGGGAATTGCGAGCAGGTCGAGGCAACGCAAGTGAAGGAGAAATACGGCGGCCTGCGATTTTACTGTGATGGCGCTGATAACGCCGTGCTGGCATTCATAGACTTTGCTGAAGCGATGAGCGAGCGCATGTGCGAGATCTGCGGGGCGCCTGGTGCGCCAAACAATACTGGGTGGATCCAAACGCTTTGCGATGCACACAGGGCAGAGCAATGAGCGAAATGATTTTCGTGGTGTTTGGCCTGCCGCTGACCCGTCCCGGCGATCGCGAATTTCTCGGCGCGTATTCCACGGCGGCGCTAGCGCAGCGGTTCTTCGATGCGCAGGATGCGGCCGTGCGTGAGAACTTGGCGGTGGTGGAGATCGCTTTGAACGAGCACCCGAGCGATGAGTTCTGGATCAAGCCGAAGGGGCTGGCCACTGCACACGCGCTCGAGGGCCTGCCCGCAGACGCTATCCCTCGGGATCGCTCGACGCTCGAATCGACGCTGGTCTCAATCGCCGGCGACGCAGGAGGCCTCGCGGACGCCGACGCCGAGCGCTTTGATCGTCATGCCGCAGCGCGCGATGAACTGAACAGGCGCATTGATCATCTCGCCCGACTGGCGGCGGGCACCGAGTACGCGCTCGTGTGTGGCGCGTGTGGCCAAGCGATCTCGCAGCTAGCGGCTTACGTTGAGGAGTCACCGCTGTCGCACACGTACCGACCGGGTACATGCGAGGTTTGCGGGCGCACGGGTAGCGTGAACCCGAGCGGCGACTGGATCGGCGAAGGCGACTGACGATGCCGAAGTCGGTGACGACACCCGTTCCCGCGTCTGCGATGTTTACCGGCAGGTGCCGCTGTGGCCACCGGCTCGAGGAACACCATAACGGAATGTGGCTGTCCAATGAGCACTTGGCGACGATGCCGCCCGGGACCCGTCCGTACGTGGCCGAGGAGTGTGAGCACTACGGGTCGAACGAGGAAGGAGGGTACGGACCCGACCTGCGTCACCACTGTCACCAGTACGTGGATCGCGCCGACCCGAACCCGCCGGACCCGTCGTGGCCGAACTCACGTGGCACGTTTACGTGGCGGGCCAGGGTGTGGGCTTGGGCGCGCTATTTCTGGCAAGCGATCCAAGTCCGCGTCTTCGCACGCGACGCGCGCGAAGTGCGACGTCGGGAGCGGTGGTGAGTCGGCTTCCGCTCGAGGTGTCACGGACCGGGCCCTGCTAGTCGCCCTTGGATCAAGTACGTTCGTAGCAAAAAGTTGCGACTAACGTACTTGATCGATAGGTGGAGGCTGGGCGAAAAGTTCCCTTTCCCAAGCAGCCCCAATCAGGAGGGGTGATGGAACGCATGATTCGCAACGCGATCCGCTGCGCGCACGGCGGCGTCGAGATCGAGAGCCGCTCGGGGCACGACTACCGCACGCACTCGTGTGATGCCATGCGTGCGGTGCGCGGGCCGGATGCAACCATCGGCGTTGACGGTGGTCTTGACCCCCTTGCTCGCAGAACAGGGCACCCAACGGACTGGCTCGAGGCCTCGATCACCGATCCGCCTACCGATCCCGCGGTCGAGCGGGGCTTGCGCGAGCGGCGTATCCAGGCTGTTTTCGAACAGGACCGCGACGACTTTGCCCAAAAAGTCCCAAGTAATAAAACTCGATGACGGAACAGCATCGAATTGCCGGCTTGGAGTGCCTCCAGGAGGGCGGTCTCAACCGACAAAATGGGAAAAATCGTCGCGGTGGCACCGTTCAACCGGCGGGCAGACCGCCCAATACGACCCGCTATCGCACATCGCACGGTTGGGGTGCAGGCGGGGCGTTGGTGCGAGAAGGTTCGTTACAGACAACTCTGGCGGGACGGGGCGAGCGAACCGGCTCCGGCCGTAATCCGAGAATTCCTGATGCCGCTGTCTTGGATGGCCTTTCCGTCGAGGAGCGGCGTGCCCTCTTAGTTGACCTTCTCAGGGCCTGCCGCAATTACTTGGTCACCAAGATCGCCATGGAATCG
>JBAVLA010000315.1:0-1916 GCA_049688595.1 Candidatus Nanopelagicales bacterium
CCCCGGACACGGGCAGGTCCGCCCCGGACACGGGCAGGTCCGCCCCGGACACGGGCAGGTCCGCCCCAGGCCGACGCGGGCGGGGTGATCGACGCCGCCCGACATCCGGACCCGCCCTCATGATTCGATCGCCCAGACAGGCAAACGGAGGCGACCATGGCGCACGACCTCGGCACGCCGGTCCCGGTGCGGGCCCCGCGCGGGACGACCCGGACCGCGCTCGGGTGGCCCCAGGAGGCTGCACTGCGGATGCTGTCGAACAACCTCGACCCGGAGGTGGCCGAGCACCCCGACGCCCTGGTCGTCTACGGGGGCACGGGGCGCGCCGCCCGCGACTGGCCCAGCTACCACGCCCTTGTCCGCACGCTGACCACGCTGCGCGACGACGAGACGATGCTCGTGCAGTCCGGCCGTCCGGTCGGGGTGCTGCGCACCCACGAGTGGGCCCCGAGGGTGCTGATCGCCAACTCCAACCTCGTGGGCGACTGGGCGACATGGCCGGAGTTCCGGCGCCTGGAGGCCCTCGGCCTGACGATGTACGGCCAGATGACCGCAGGAAGCTGGATCTACATCGGCACCCAGGGGATCGTCCAGGGCACGTACGAGACGTTCGCAGCCGTGGCCGCCAAGCGGTTCAGCGGGACGCTGGCGGGGACCCTCACGCTCACGGCTGGCTGCGGCGGCATGGGCGGGGCGCAGCCCCTGGCCATCACGCTGAATGAGGGTGCCTGCCTGATCGTCGAAGTCGACCCGACCCGGCTTGCCCGCCGCGTTGAGCACCGCTACCTCGACGAGTGGACCGACGACCTCGACGCCGCCGTGGCCCGGGCCCTGGCCGCGAAGGCTGACGGGCTGGCCAGGAGCGTGGGCGTCGTCGGGAACGCCGCAGAGGTCCTTCCCGAACTGCTGCGCCGCGGCATCGCGGTCGACATCGTGACCGATCAGACCTCAGCCCACGACCCGCTCGCCTACTGCCCGATCGGGGTGTCCGTCGGGGAGTGGCACGAACTGGCAGCGCGTGACCCGGAGACCTTCACGCTGCGCGCAAGGGAGTCGATGGCCAAGCACGTGGAGGCGATGGTCGGCTTCATGGACGCCGGCGCCGAGGTCTTCGACTACGGCAACTCGATCCGCGGGGAGGCCCAGCTCGGCGGGTACTCGCGAGCGTTCGACTTCCCCGGCTTCGTGCCGGCGTACATCCGCCCGCTGTTCTGCGAGGGGAAGGGCCCATTCCGCTGGGTCGCACTGTCCGGCGACCCCCGCGACATCGCCGCCACCGACCAGACCGTGCTCCGCCTCTTCGGTGACAGCGAACCGCTGGCCCGCTGGATCAAGGCGGCCGGGCAGCGGATCGCCTTCCAGGGCCTGCCAGCGCGCATCTGCTGGCTCGGGCTCGGCGAGCGCGACCGGGCCGGCCTGGCGTTCAACGACCTGGTCGCATCGGGAGCGGTGCGCGCGCCGATCGTGATCGGCCGCGACCACCTGGACGCCGGGTCAGTGGCGTCGCCCTACCGGGAGACCGAGGCGATGCTCGACGGTTCGGATGCCATCGCCGACTGGCCGCTGCTGAACGCCCTGGTGAGCACCGCGTCGGGTGCGTCGTGGGTATCGATCCACCACGGCGGCGGGGTGGGGATGGGTCGTTCGATCCATGCCGGCCAGGTCTGCGTCGCTGACGGGACCGCGCTGGCCGCCGCCAAGCTCGAACGGGTCCTCGCCAACGATCCGGCCACCGGGGTGCTGCGCCACGCAGACGCGGGCTACGCCCTCGCCGAGGATGTGGCCGCGAAGCACGGACTGCGGATCCCGATGCGCGAGGGTTCCGGGCCGTGACGAGATGACCACCATGACCCCACCGAGCGTGCTCCTGGACAGCATCGGCGAACTGGTGACCAACGAGCCGCAGGGCGCAGCAC
>JBAVLA010000316.1:0-6801 GCA_049688595.1 Candidatus Nanopelagicales bacterium
ATCGATCCAGGTCTCGGGGGGTCGGAGCGGTCGAAAGTTGGATCGATCCGACCGTGGGCGTCCTGGTTCTGGCGACCAGGTCCCACGCGGCCCGGGCGAAGGCAGGGATGCGCGCGCTGGGCTGACGCCGTCGCGAACCCCCGCTCGGTACCGGGGCCCCGTCAGCCGGGGATGTCCTCGAGCATCTCGGTGACCAGGGCCGCGATCGGCGAACGCTCGCTGCGGGTCAGCGTCACGTGGGCGAACAGCGGGTGACCCTTCAGCTTCTCCACGACCGCCACGACGCCGTCGTAGCGACCCACGCGCAGGTTGTCCCGCTGCCCGACGTCGTGCGTGAGGACCACCCTGGAATCCCGCCCGACTCGCGACAGAACAGTGAGCAGCACGTTGCGCTCGAGCGACTGCGCCTCGTCGACGATCACGAAGGCGTCGTGCAGCGAACGGCCGCGGATGTGGGTCAACGGCAGCACCTCGAGCATCCCCCGGTCGAGGACCTCGTCGATGACCTCGTCGGTGGTGATCGCGGTCAGCGTGTCGAACACCGCCTGGCCCCAGGGTGACATCTTCTCGTGCTCGGACCCCGGGAGGTACCCGAGCTCCTGGCCGCCGACCGCGTACAGCGGTCGGAACACGACGACCTTCCGATGCTGCCGGCGCTCCAGCACGAGCTCCAACCCGGCGCACAGCGCCAGGGCGCTCTTTCCGGTGCCGGCCCGACCACCCAGGCTCACGATCCCGATCTCGGGGTCGAGCAGGAGGTCGAGGGCGATCCGCTGCTCGGCGGACCGGCCGTGCAGGCCGAAGGCCTCCCGGTCACCCCGGACCAGGCGCAGCCGCTTGTCCTCGGTGACCCGGGCCAGGGCTGAGCCCCGCTCGGAGACCAGGACGACACCGGTGTTGCACGGGAGGTCATGGGCAAGGTCGGCGTCGACCCGCTCCCTGTCGTAGAGCTCGTTGACCAGCGCGGAGCTGACCTCGACCTCTTCGATCCCGGTCCACCCGGTCGAGATCACCAGCTCGGCGCGGTACTCCTCAGCCTGCAGTCCGAGCACGGATGCTTTCACCCGGAGGGGGAGGTCCTTGCTCACCACGACGACGTCGCGGCCCTCAGCGGCCAAATTGCGGGCCACCGCCAGGATCCGCGTGTCGTTGTCCCCCAGCTGCATGCCTGTGGGCAGCCGGGACGTGTCGGAGTGGTTCAGCTCCACCCGGAGGGTTCCCCCCTCTTCATTGAGCGGGATCCACTCATCCAGGCGACCGTGGCTCACCCGGAAATCGTCGAGCAGGCGCAGGGCCTGACGGGCGAAGTACCCCAACTCAGGATGGGTGCGCTTGGCCTCCAGCTCGATGACGACCACCAGCGGGATGACCACCTCATGCTCCTCGAAGCGGAACAGGGCACGGGGGTCGCTGAGCAGCACAGAGGTGTCCAGGACGTAGCTGCGACGCCCCTCCCTGTCTCGGTTCGACCGGGGATTCGTCGCTGTCGGCACGCGCGCCTCCGGGTGCTCCGCGAGCCGCTCGGGCGCGGCCCGATGACCTCGAATGTAGGCGGCGCCGGGGCCACCGGCGAATCGACACGCCGCCGGGTCACCCTGCGACGCAGCAGTCACGCTCCGTATCGACGCTCTCGCGCGGCGTAGTCACGTAGCGCCCGCAGGAAGTCCACCCGCCGGAAGTCGGGCCAGTACGCCTCGCAGAACCAGTACTCGGAGTGGGCGCTCTGCCAGAGCAGGAACCCGGAGAGCCGCTGCTCCCCGGACGTCCGGATCACGAGGTCCGGGTCAGGCTGGCCCTTGGTGTACAGATGGTCGGCGATGTGCTCCACGTCCAGGACGGCGGCCACCTCCGCCAAGGACCTGCCTGCCGCAGCCTGCTCCTGCAGCAACGCACGCACGGCGTCCACGAGCTCCTGCCGCCCTCCGTACCCGACGGCCACGTTGACGGTCATGCCGTCGATCTCGGCCGTCGCCGCCTCCGCGTCGCGCAGGACCTTCTGGGTGCGCTCGGGAAGCCGCTCCAGGGACCCCATGTGCCGGACGACCCACTTGCGCGTATCGGCCAGCGACGTGACTGCATCCTCGATGATCCGCATCAGCGGGTCGAGCTCCGCCGGGGGCCGGGACAGGTTGTCGGTCGACAGAAGCCAGAGCGTGACAACCCCGACGCCGACCTCGTCGCACCAGCCCAGGAACTCCGCGATCTTCGCCGCGCCCGCCCGGTGACCGGCCGCGCTGCTCGACCCCTGCTCCGTCGCCCAGCGCCGGTTGCCGTCAAGGATCACCCCGACGTGGCGCGGGATGTCCCTGGCGCTCAGGTCGTGGGCCAGATGACGCTCATAGAGGCCGTAGACAAGCTCATCCAGACGCATCGGCGCTCCCGTGCAACGGCGCCGCCCCGCAGCGACGCGCAGAGCGAGGCTATCGCACCGCCGTCACGACCAACGCAGCGGCGAGGTAGTGGCTGATCCAGCCGCCGAGGGTGAACGAGTGGAAGACCTCATGGAACCCGAACAATCGCGGCGACGGATCCGGCCACCTGGTCGCGAAGACTCC
The DNA here is from genome assembly GCA_049688595.1 of Candidatus Nanopelagicales bacterium. Classification (GTDB taxonomy): domain Bacteria; phylum Actinomycetota; class Actinomycetes; order S36-B12; family CAIYMF01; genus Prado023. Next base: position 2,556 of record JBAVLA010000316.1, read on the forward strand.
GGCGCCCATCGTGTACAGCAGCCCGCCAAGCACGATGAGCGCGACGACCCATGCGTGGCGGGTGTCCGGCAGGGCGTCGGAGCGCAGGAACGCCGGCAGGTACACCGCCGAGGCCCAGCCAAGCGCAAGGTACATCGGCAGGAACAGCCACTTGGGTGCACGCACCCAGACCAGCCTCGTGAGCGCACCGCCCGCAGCGCCCAGCCAGAGGACGGCCAGCAGGTTGCGCGCAGGTCCCGGCTCCAGCATCGCGACAGCGAACGGCGTCGCACTGCCGGCGATCACCAGGAAGATGTTCGCGTGGTCCCACCTCTGGAGGATCCCGGTCACCCGCGGGGAGAAACGGCCACGGTGGTAGACCGCCGACGTGGCGAACAGCAGGACGGTGGTCACGGCGAACAGGACGGCCGCCACACGAAGGTGGGATGGGGCCAGGAAGGCCAGGAGGACGGTCGCCACGCCAGCCAACGGCGCGGCCACCAGGTGCAGCCACCCGCGCATCACCGGATTGGCGGACTCGTAGTGCTGCCTGAGGTGCTCAGCGCGGACCATGCGTGACGTTAACCTCTCCAGGATCCGCCTGGCAATTGGGCTGTTCCGATCGGCGTTTCCCAGACCTCGACGCGCACCGGGCGGCGGGCGCCCGGCCACGGCTGCGACTACCCATCGGCCAGGTCCACGACCACCGGAGCATGGTCGCTGGGGGCCGGCGTACCGCGCGCGCCCGGCTTGCGCGCGTCCCGATCGACGACGGCGGACATGACCCGCCCGGCGAGGGCGGAGTTGACCAGGACCAGGTCGATCCGCATCCCCTGCGCCTTGTGGAATGCCCCTCCCCGGTAGTCCCAGAACGTGAACGGATGGGGGCCCTTGCTGATCGTCGGCACCACGTCGGCCAGGCCCAGCGCGCACAGCCCGGCGAGGGCCGCCCGCTCCCGGGGCGTGACGTGGGTGCTCTCGGCGAACGCGCGGATGTCCCACACGTCGTCGTCAGCGGGGGCGATGTTGAAGTCCCCCAGCACTGCGAGGGGCTGCTGCGCCCCGACCATCGGGGCCACGTGGGCGGTGAGCGCATCCAGCCACTCGAGCTTGTACTCGAAGTGCGGGTCATCCGGCGTGCGTCCGTTGGGCACGTAGACGCCGACGACCCGCACCCCTGCGCAGGTCGCCGCGATGTAGCGCGCCTCGGTCGGGCCGGCCGGGTCGGGGAAGCCCGGGGCACCGGGCAGGTCGACCTCGACGTCCTCGATGCCCACCCGCGACAGCAGCGCGACCCCGTTCCACCGGCCCTCCCCACGGTGGGCCGACTCGTACCCCGCGGCGGCCAGGTCAGCGGTGGGGAACCCGTCCTGCGCGATCTTGGTCTCCTGGAGGACGAGGATGTCCGGCTCCGCCCCGGCCAGCCAGCCCAGGAGGCGGGGCAGGCGCGCCGGGAGGGAGTTGACGTTCCAGGTCGCAATGCGCACGTGCCGATTCTCCCACCGCCCACGCACGCGCTGATGCCCACCGCCGGTGGGAGGATCGCCCCCATGCCCGCGACCGTCGCCATCGTCGACGTGCGCCGCATAGCCACGCCGCTGGTGCGCCGGCTGTTCCTGGGGCACTTCCTCAACGCCCTGGGAAGCGGCCTGACCCTGGCCCTGATCGTGGTCTACCTGCACTCGATCCGCGGGATCCCGATCTCCTCGGCCACCGGGCTGCTGGCGTGGCAGGCACTGCTCGGCCTGGTCCTGTCGGCGCCGGCGGGGACGCTCGTGGACCGGTTCGGACCACGTCCAGTCCTGCTGGTCGCCATCCTGGCCGAGGCCCTCGGGGTCCTCGCCCTGGGTCGGGTCACCGTGCTGGAGCAGGCCTTCGCCGCGGTGACGCTGATGGCGATCGGCACCGTCGGCATCTGGGGCCCGGCCTCGGCGCTGACCGCCCGCCTTGTGGCTCCGACGGACCGGCCGACGGCGTTCGGCGTGAGCTTCATGCTGCTCAACCTCGGACTGGGCCTCGGTGGCCTGATCGGGGCGACGATTGTCGATCTGGCTGACCCGACCACGTTCACGCTCCTGTACACGCTGGACGCCTCGACCTACCTCGCGTACTTCCTTGCCGTCCTCTCCCTGGGCGATGTGGGTGCGATGCCCGCTGACGCCGAAGCGGACGAGCCCGCGGCAGACGCTCCCAACGCTGCCGGGTCCACTGGGTGGGGTGAGGTCCTTCGCGACCGGGCGCTCCTTCGCTTCGCCGCCGCCGGCCTGATGATGCTCACGTTCGGCTACGGCAGCATCGATGCCGGCGCCTCGCTGTTCATCACCAAGTTCGCCGGCCTCGACGAGCACTACATCGGGATCATCTTCGCTGCCAATACCGCGGTCATCGTCGTGATGCAGCTCTTCGTGCTCTCGATGGTCGCTGGACGTTCCCGATCCCGCGTCCTGGCGGGCGTGGCCGTGCTCTGGGGATGCAGCTGGGTCCTGTTCGGCTTGTCCCTGGGGCTGCCGGAGTGGGCAGCCGTCGGCCTGCTCGTGGCCGCGATCAGCGTCTTCGCCCTCGGCGAGACGATGTGGTCGCCGGTCGCGCCAGCCCTGCTCAACGATCTTGCCCCCGAGCACCTGAGGGGTCGGTACAACTCGTTCCAGTCCATGATGTGGGGCCTGTCGGGTGCGCTGGGCCCGCTGCTGACGGGCGCCTTCCTCTCGGCCGGACGTGGGCGGCTCTGGACGCTGGCCCTGGCTGCCGGTTGCGGCTTGGCGGCGCTCATGGCCCTGGGGCTGCGAAGGCACCTCACCCCGGCGCAGGATGGCCTGCACCCGGCAGCGACGCCCCCCGACCCGGGCTGACCGCACCCGCCGCGCGACTACGGAAGCGCCGGATGCTGCGGTCCCGCCGGGGGGCCCGGACGGCGCGGCTTGCGCTTGACCTCGACCCCACCGAACAGCGCCGCGCCCTTCACCCGAAGCACCGGGGCACCCGGCTCACCAGGTCCCTCAGCCTTCTGGTCGAACCCGCCGAAGATGCCGATTCCATCGACCTGCACGGCCAGGCCGTCCGGGACCGTGATCTCTACCCCGCCCATGACCGCCACCGCGATGATCTCCGACTCCGCCCGCTCGAACTTGGCCGACCGCAGGTCCAGTTCGACGCCGCCGAACATCGCGAACGCCGTCAGTTGCGGGGGGACGACCCATTCGCCCTTCCGGGTGGCGCCACCGAAGATCGCCACGACCGCGGACGAGGAGGTCATGGCGTCAGCCTGCGGGTACCAGCCCGACGCAACCGATCGCGTCGCGGACATCGTCACCCCCATCCCAGTCAGCGGAGCCAGGGCGGTCGCCGCAGCACCTGGGGGCAGGCCCTCGAGCACGGGGACCAGGTCGGCCACCGTGCGTGCCGCCATCGTCTGCGACAGGCGCTCCTCGTACTCGTCAGGCGTGAGCCGGCCCTCGGCGAAGGCCTCCCCGATCACGTCGGCGAACCGCGCCCGATCAGCGTCGGAGACCAGCACCCGGGCTGCAGCTCCGAGCGGGCCCTCGATGTCGCCGCCCGACGGGATGTCCGGCAGGGTCACGGCTGCGGCTCCCCGGCCAGCAGGTCGTGGGTCACGCGCCGCTCGGCCACGAACGACATGAACGGGATCGTGCCAGCCAGGGCGACCAGCACCGTGCGTCCTGGCGCCCAACGGGCACGGATTGCCAGGTCGAGCACGGTCACGAGGTAGACCATGTACATGAAGCCGTGCATCTGCCAGCCCAGGGCGTACCAGGTCGACTCGTCGTGGCCGAGGACGTACTTCCAGGGCAGGCCCACGACGGTCATGAACGCCAGCAGCACACCAGTCACCCAGGCGGCCATCTGGAAGCGCTTGTAGGCACCGGACCTCAGGATCGCGGTCGCTGGTGCTGCGGTTGTCATCGGGTGGTCTCCTGCTCGAATGGTCGTGCTGCGTGCTCGCGCCGGAAGCGGTTCCAGAAGAACGCCACGAACCCGGCGAACACGATCCACTGGACCGTGTAGGCCGCATTCTGCCAGTTCAGGCCCACGTCGGCTCCGGGCAATTCTGTCACCCGGAGCGGGAGCGGTTGACCCTCACCTGTCGGCTGCATCTCCTGCAGGGCGAACCAGCCGGAACGGACCTGGTAGCCGGCTAGGTCAGCCAGGGCACCGGTGTCCACAACTTCGAGGGTCGGCGGGTCGCCCGCCTGCGCAGCGCGGCCGGGACGGCGCTCGTCTGCGACCAGGACCGCAACCACCTCAGCCG
>JBAVLA010000317.1:0-2132 GCA_049688595.1 Candidatus Nanopelagicales bacterium
GTGTGTACCAGTGGGAGTGTTCCCGGACGGTGTAGCCGGATTGGGCACGGTAGGCCTCGACGCAGTCGGCCAGCCCGATGTCGGCCAGGAGGCCGCCGTTGCGCATCAGGATCCGACACAGCTGGACCAGCGCGGCACGCTGGTCGCTGCTGATGATCCGCGGGTCCGCCACACAGCGGGCGGTCAGCTTGGCGAACCCGTCAGGGTCGCGTACCTGTTCGTAGCGGGCGTACAGGTTCCAGGACGGAGCCCGATACAACCACTCGTAGCCGGGCCGGATCACGTCGGCCAGGATCAGCCGGCCTACCGCCCCTCCCGCCTGCGCGCGTAGCGTCGGGCTTACCGGCTGCCCTTCGGGCACGGGGAGCAGATCGGCCCACCCCTTGCCGGCGGTGTTCGCCCCTGAAGCCAGCCATCGCTGCTGCCACGACTCGCCCGGGAAACCGAGCAGCCAATCCAGTAACACCTCCACCCCCAACAGGCGGCGACGCCGTTCCCTGAGAGAGACGTCGGCCTCGAGCGTTTCGACCGCGGCCACGACTTCTTCGTAGCTGCGTTGCGACGCTTCCCACACCGTCGGCCGGGCGATCGTCGGGGTCGGCAACGACGGCGTGATGAAGTCGTGGGCGCCGACCAGCTTCCGCGACGGCCTGGCGCCGCGCGGCAGGAACGCGACCGCGTCCACGTGATCAGCCACGACGCCCACCTCCCAACAACGCCTCCAGCACGTCCGCCGGATAGCCCGCCGTGCCGGGCGGCACCAGCGGCGCCGGCGGCCGCTCGGCACGGGTGCGGTGGTGCTCCAACACCTTCGCGATCACCTCATCAGGCCTGGCCCGCAGGTACAGCTGGGTCGTGGTCAGGTGAGCGTGGCCCAGGACCCACTGCACGTCAGTCAGCGACAGGTGCGGATCATCGATCATCCGCTGCGCCGCGGTGTGACGCAGGTCGTGCAACGTCCACCTCGTGCCCAGCGCATCGTTCGCGCGTTGCAGCATCCGTCGGGCCGCCGAATACGTCAACGGACGCACCGGGGACCGGTTCGTCAGCCACAACGCCCGCTCACCCACCGGACGGGCCACCCGCGCCTCGTACAGCCGCCACCACACGAACGCGTCCGCCGACGCCGGCAACCACTGCAGCCGGCGTGACCCCTTCCGGTGCACCCCGATCCGCTGCTCGCCAGGATCGACCCGGTCCAGGGAGACACCCAACAACTCCGCTGCCCGGGCGCCGGTCGACACCCAGAACGCCAACAGTGCCCGGTCCCGGTCCGAGCGCACCGTGGCGAACAACGCGTCAAACAGCCCATCCGGGATGCTCCGCGGCACCTGCTCGGGCACCCTCTGCCGCAGCGGAGCACGCACCCCCGGCGCGAACGGCTGCATCGGATTGTGATGCGCCTGCACCCGGCGGCCATCACGATGCGCAGCCTCCGGGATCGGGTTCACCACCGGGCCCTGTCCGGCAGCCAGCCGGTCGGCGTAGAACGCCTTCACCACCGCCAGCCCGTGGTTGATCGTCGTCGGCGCGTACCCGCCCGGGCGCCCCGCCGGGCCCACCATCCGCATCCACAACACGAAGTCCAGCGCCTCGACCCGGCCAGCCCGATCCCACGGCACCTCGACCGCGGCCAGGAACCGCCACCAGCGCAGCAGCGCCAGGCCGTAGGAGCGCAGCGAGCTCGCGCTCGCCCCTGAGGCCAGCATGCCGCGAAAGAACTCGCCGACCACCACCACAGGCCTGCCCGACGCGTCCAGCAACGCCGTGCCCGGCACCTCATCGATCGCCACCACCGCCCCGACGACCGGCACCGCTAGCCGCTTCACGTCCCGCGGCCCCAAACTCAGTTCCTGCTCCTCCGCCACAATGCCCTCCCCAGTCGATCCGTGGCGGTGAGCCCAACACAGAACCAGGAAGAACAGCACGAGCAATGCGCCACGCGGCGTGTCGTCGGAGCAACCCCCGCCCCAAACCCTGCCTCTCGGCACAGTTGGTGCGGTCAATAGATCGTGGCAGAGCGACTTGCATGCCTGGAGGTCGTCGACGTCCGCACGGACCCGGACTTGGCGGGTGTCGAACATGGTGATCCCGTTCGCCCCGCCGCAGTCCCCGCGGGACACGGTGAATCC
>JBAVLA010000318.1:0-24461 GCA_049688595.1 Candidatus Nanopelagicales bacterium
CCCAGGAGATCAACAGGGCCGCGGCGTTCGTCACGAAGAACAGCAGGGTCTCGCGACCGTAGCCGGTCCGCGCCCGCTCCCCGTAGGTCCAGTGCCGGTTGGCCATGAACGCGAAGGTCGTCGCAAGGAAGACGCTGATGCCCTTGGCGGTCAGCGGGCTGTCTGAGAGCACCGTGGCTCGCAGGACGTTGAACAGCCCCACGTCGATGACGAATGCCATCGCGCCGACCGCCCCGAACTTGGCCAACTCGTCGCCGAAGCGCCGCGCGCCGCCGCGGACCTGCGGTTGCACTCGCTGCTCGACGACCATCTCCACCACCTGTGTCATGCCGAATGCATACCCGAGGCACGTGCACTGCACACGTGTCGCCGGTCGAATCCGGTGTGAAGTGTCTCACCGTATGGCCCATGCGGTCGGTCCACGGGCGACCGAGGACGGTCCCGGCCGGACTGAGCAGGCCGGGGCCCATGTGGCTCGGCCGCGCCACAGCCGCCGGACGGGCAAGGCGTGCCGTGCCCAACTAGGCTCACAGACGTGTATGAGATCTCGCGCGGTCCGCACCCGGAGTTCCCCCACCTTGAGGTGATCACGCTGCACTCCCCGGCCAACGCCACGGCATCGTTCGTGCCGAAGGCGGGGATGGTCTGCTCTTCAATGACCCACGACGGCGAGGAGATGCTCGGCCAGCGATACGGACTGGCCGGGTACCTGGAGAACGGGCGCACCTTCGGAGTGCCACTGCTGGCTCCGTGGGCAAACCGGCTGGGGCGTATGGCCTACGCGGTCGTGCACGAGGGCGGGGGGATCCGCCGCATCGACGTGCACCCCAGCACGCCGAACCTGCGGTTCGACCAGTTCGGCCAGCCCATCCACGGACTGCTGCGGGGCAGCAAGGACTGGACCGTCATCGAGGTGCAGGCCACCGCCGAGGAGGCCTGGATCACGGCCTCGCTCGAGTTCGACCAGCGGCGGGTCGACTTCGCGGCGTTCCCGTTCGAGCACGTCATCACGGTCAAGGTCACGTTGCGCACGACCTCGCTGACCTTCAGCACGGCCATCACCGCGACCGGGCAGGACGAGGTGCCGATCTGCTTCGGATGGCATCCGTACCTGTCCATCCCCGGCCTCGACCGCCGCGAGTGGGAGGTGTACCTGCCCTTCACCAGGCGCTGCCCGCTCGACGAGACGCTCCTGCCCACCGGCACTCGGGAGGAGGTCGAGCCGCTGATGGGTCGGTTGGGCGAGCGCAGCCTCGACGACCTCTTCGCCGACGTCAAGAACGGCACGACGGCGTACATCCGCGGGAACGGCAGGCGCATGTCGATCCGGTTCGACACCGGGTACGACTGGGCCATCCTGTACGGCCCCCCGTACCGCAACCACATCTGCGTGGAGCCCATGACCGCGGCCAGCGACCCCTTCTCCGGTCAGGATCCGATGGAGGTGGTCCCGCGCGGAGGCACGTTCCGCGCAGCGTTCACGATCTCGGTGGACCGCACCAGCTGAACGGCGACCCCTGCGCCGACCGCTCCACCGGGCGCGATCCCAACACCCGCCCCGAGGCTCGCCGCCCAGGCGTGGATCTGGGCGCGCAGCTGTGGGGTGCGGGTCAGCGGGTGTGCCTGCGCGCCAGCGCTCTTGCTGAGCTTGTGGCCGTCCGCCGCCGTGATCAGGCCGTGGTGGCGGAAGTCGGCGGCGGCGAAGCCGGGCGCGGGCAGGAGCCCGGCCAGGTGCAGCTGCAGGGCCGTGGACTCCAGCAGGTCCATGCCGCGCACGACGGCGTTCACGCCGAGGGCCTCATCGGCGACGACCGAGCCCAGGTGGTACGCCGGCAGGTCGTCGCGCCGCCAGAGGACGTGATCCCCGGGGGGTACCGGCAGCGGCACGTTCGCCGGCTGGCCGCGTCCGATCTGGACCGTGCTCCCGGGCGGCACGTGCAGCCGGATCACGGATTCGCCGGGCACGTGCGCCGCACCCGAGTTCCCGCACCCGGCGACGCACATCCCCCCGGGGCCCAGCGTCCGGCGGGAGCATCGGCAGGCGAAGACAAGGCTGGGGTGGGCAGCGCGCAGCTCGTCGAGGGCCGCGCGGAACAGGGCGGTCCGCGCGGACATCGACCACGCAGCAAGGTCGGAGCCGTCGGATGGGCCGTCGGCCACCTTGATCCCGAGCCAGGCCAGGACGGCGATGATGTCGTCGAGGTACTGTCGCCGGGCTCGTCCGAGGTCGAAGTCGTCGATCCGCAGCAGCAGGCGACCCCCTGCGGCGCGAGCCAACCAATCGGTCAGCAGGAAGCTGACCGCGTTGCCAACGTGCAGGTATCCGCTCGGGGTGGGGGCCACCCGGGTTACGAGCACCCTCAGGCGGGCTGCGCGGGGGCTGGTCCAGCAGGCGGCGCGGAATCGGCGGCGGGCGCCTGTGCGGACCCCTCGGCGGTGCCAGCGGCCGCCTCCGCCTCCTCCATTGCCTCAGCCTGGGCGGCCGCTGCGTCCCGGGCGGCCCGGGCCTCAGCGGCCCCCTGCGCCGCCTTCTCCGCATCCCGACGCTGCCTCGCCCGCTTCTCGCGGCGCCTCTTGCGCTCATCAGCCTCCAGCTCCGGGTCGTACATGGCGTCGTAGGCGTCGACGACGTCGTTGGCCTCGCCGTCCATGACGATCTGGCCCTTCTCCAGCCAGATCGCCCGGTTGCAGGTCATCCGGACGACGCCCAGGGAATGCGACACGAGGAAGACCGTGCCGGCCTCGTCGCGCAGCTGCATGATGCGCTTCTCGCTGCGCCGGCGGAACTCGGCGTCGCCGGTGGCCAGGGCCTCGTCGATCATCAGGATCTCATGGCTCATCGAGGCCGCGATGGCGAAGCGCAGTCGGGCGGCCATCCCGGACGAGTAGGCCCGCATCGGCAGGCTGATGAACTCCCCGATGTCGGCGAAGTCCACGATCCATTCGCGCCGGCCCAGCGCCTCCTCCCGGGACATCCCCATCGCCATGCAGCCCAGCAGGATGTTCGCCTCGCCGCTCAGGTCGCGCATGAGGACGGCGTTCACGCCGAGCAGCGATGGTCTCCCCGACGTGTAAACGGCCCCCGACTCGGCGGGCAGCAGCCCGGCGATCGCCCGGAGGAGCGTGGACTTGCCCGACCCGTTGCGGCCGATCAGGGCGATCGCGTCGCCCTCACGGGCGACGAAGGTCACGCCGCGCACGGCGTGGACGGTGCGGTGGACGTTCGTGGTGCCCTGCCCCTTGAGCATCCGACGGGCGGAGGCCGCGGCGGATCCAGCGCCCTGGGAGGAGACGATCCGGTAGACCACGTGTAGGTCGTCGCACACCACGGTGGGCGGCGGCAGCGGGGCGGGCTGCGTCGGTGCGGCCGGGGCAGCCGGTGCAGCCGGGGCAGCCAGGTCGTTGTCAGCCACGGGCGTAGGACTCCTCGGCGCGGTAGAAAACGAAGAAGCCGACGACCAGCATGACGACGCCCCACCCGAGGCCGTACGCCCACAGGATGCCCGGCGCGTCGTGCGATTCCATCAGGCAGTCCCGCATCAGCTCGATGTAGGTGGTTGCCGGGTTGGCGTACATGACCGTGCGGACCCACTCCGCGTGGCCCTCGGTGAACACTTCTATGCTGTAGAAGACGCCGGAGAAATAGCGCCAGGTGTGCATCACGAAGGGGACGAGCTGGGTCACGTCCCCGCTCGCGGCGGTCCAGCGGGCGACGAGCAGGCAGATCCCCGCATTGAACATCGACTGCATGAGCAGGATCGGGATGACGCCCAGCCACGAGAACGTCAGCGGCTCGCCCGACAGCAGCACGATGACGAACATGACCCCCATCGAGACGATCTGCTGCTGGATCTCCTGGATGACGACGGCCGTGGGCAGCACGGCCCGTGGGAAGTGCACTGCGCGGATCAGCTGCCTGTTGTTGGCGATGGCCTTGGTGCCGCCCGTGACGCACCTCTGGGTGTAGGTGAACGTGAACACCCCGATGATCAGGAATGCCACGAAGTTGTCCACGCCCTTCTTCGTGTTGAGCAGGAGCCCGAAGACCAGGTAGTAGACAAGTGCGTTCAGGATCGGCGCCAGGACCTGCCAGACCCGGCCCAGGGCGGTGTTCGTGTAGGCGGCGGTGTTGCGGCCAGTTGCCAGTGCCACGACGAAGTCGCGCCGCGACCACAGCTCGCTGATGTACTTGCCGATCGGCTGTCGGGCAGTGCTCGATGCGAGCCCCCACTCGTCGACCAGCGCCCTGAGCTCCTGATGGCTGAAGCCGGGCTCCGCCGGAGCCAGGGCTGGCTGCGGGTTCTTCTGGGACATCGGTTCTCCTAGTCGGCCGACGACGCCACGCGCCCAACATAGTGCCGCACGAGGGCGGATAGTGTTCCGTCCTGTGCCATCCATACCGCGCGCCGTGACGCCGGCCGCCGGCTTCCCCGTCGTCGGGATGATCGGTGGTGGGCAGTTGGCTCGGATGACCCAAGAGGCCGCCCTTGCCCTTGGCGTGGGCCTTCGGGTGCTGTCCGGCGGGCCAACGGAGTCGGCCGCCCGGGGTGGCGGCGACATCAGGTGGGGGGCCCACGACGACCCCGCCGCGGTCGCCGCCTTCGCCGAGGGCTGTGACGTGGTCACGTTCGACCACGAGCATGTCCCCGCGCCCATCCTCGCAGACCTCCAGGCGCGCGGCGTCGCCGTACGACCCGGCCCGGCCGCGCTCGCGCACGCCCAGGACAAGCTCCACATGCGGGCCGCGATCAGCGGCGCGGGCGTCCCGTGCCCGGCCTGGGCCCTGGTCGAGACGGCCGCTGCTGTCGCCGAGTTCGCCGAGCAGAACGCTTGGCCGGTGGTCCTGAAGGTCTCGCGCGGCGGCTACGACGGCCGGGGCGTCTGGGTGGTCGAGAGCCCCGCTGAGGTGGCGTCGGTCATGGCCGGCAACCCGCTGTCAGCAGGTGTGCAGTGGCTTGTCGAGCAGTACGTGCCGTTCACCCGGGAGCTGGCAGCGCAGGTCGCGCGCTCGCCGTCGGGTGAGGTGGCGGTGTACCCGGTGGTGCGGACGGTGCAGACGAATGGGATCTGCACCGAGGTCGTCGCGCCCTGCCCAGGGCTGTCGAGCGAGCATGCCCGCGCCGCCCAAGAGGTCGCCGTTCGGATCGCCGAAGCCCTCGACGTGGTCGGGATGCTCGCCGTGGAGCTGTTCGACACCCCCGCGGGCGTGCTGGTCAACGAGTTGGCGATGCGCCCGCACAACAGCGGTCACTGGACCATCGACGGCGCGGTAACCAGCCAGTTCGAGAACCACCTTCGGGCCGTGCTCGACCTGGCGCTGGGCGCACCGGACGCAAGGGCGGCCCACTGCGTCATGGTGAACGTGCTGGGCGGCGGCAACCCGGACCTGTACGTGGCCTGCCGCAATGTGATGCAGCGTGACTCCGGGCTGCGGATCCACATGTACGGCAAGGACGTGCGCCCCGGGCGCAAGGTGGGCCACGTGACTGCGTACGGAGACGATCTGGAGTCCCTGCTCGCGCGGGCCCACCGCGCGGCGGACCGTATCTCGGGAGGCGACGATGCGTGAGCCGCTGGTCGGCGTGGTGATGGGCTCGGACTCGGACTGGAACGTGATGTCCGATGCCGCTGCGGTGCTGCGCGACTTCGGGGTCCCCCACGAGGTGGACGTCGTCTCAGCGCACCGGATGCCCCAGCAGATGATCGCCTACGGCTCGTCGGCTGCCGAGCGGGGGCTGAAGGTGCTCATCGCCGGGGCTGGGGGTGCCGCCCACCTGCCCGGGATGCTCGCCTCGGTCACCTCGCTGCCGGTCATCGGGGTGCCCGTGCCCTTGAAGTACCTGGAAGGCATGGACTCCCTCCTCTCGATCGTGCAGATGCCCGCAGGCGTGCCGGTGGCGACTGTCGGGATCGGGCAGGCACGAAATGCTGGGCTGCTCGCGGTGCGGATCCTGGGCGCGGCAGACCCGCGCCTCTGGCCGGACATGGACGCCTTCCGGGCCGGGCTGCGTGCGGCCGCCCAGGAGAAGGGCGCCCGTCTTCGCGAGCAGGCAAGCCGCTGACCCGCCCAGCCCGGAGGTCCACATGGCTCCCCTCGTCCGGCGCCTGCTGCAGCTGCTGGTCTCGTTCCTCGTCCAGGGAGCGGCCCTGTTCGTCCCCGCCGGGACGCTCGCCTGGCCGGCGGCGTGGACCTACCTCCTCGTCTACCTCCTGCTCGTGCTGGTCGGGGCCGCCGTCCTGCTGCCCCTGCGGTCGGGGGTCGTCGCTGAGCGTGCCCGAGGCCGCGCCGGGGCCGTGCACTGGGACCTGGTGATCACGCGGCTCTACACGATCACGACCCTTGCGGTCCTCGTCGTCGCCGGCCTGGCTGTGCGTCGCGAATGGCGGCCGGAGTTCCCGCTCTGGCTGCGTGCGGTCGGGGTGGCCATGCTCGTCGGCGGTTACGCCCTGACCCTGTGGGCGATGGCTGCCAACCGGTTCTTCGCCCAAGTGGTCCGCATCCAGACCGAGCGTGGGCACGTCGTGGTCACGGACGGCCCCTACCGGATCGTGCGCCACCCCGGGTACGCCGGCATGATGGTCGCGGCTGCCGGATCCGTCCTGCTCCTCGGGACGCCGTGGGCCGGCCTGCCCTACGGCCTGACCATCGGGCTGGTCCTGATGCGGACGAGCATGGAGGATCACCTGCTGGCTGAAGAGCTCCCGGGCTATGCGCAGTACGCGCAGCGCACGCGGTACCGGCTCCTCCCCGGGGTCTGGTGACTCAGGACTCCTTGACGACGGCGTACCAGATGCGCTCGGCTACGGCCGCGAGGCGCTCGCCCGCCTCCAGGACCCGCCGGTACAGCTCTCGAAGGGCCATTGCCCGTCGAAGGTCGTCCAAGGCAAGGAGTTCGCTCATGGCCTGCCGGTAGACCTTCTCCATCCTGCGCTCCGTGGCCAGGGCCTCGTCGGCCTGCTCGGTGGCGACGTCACCGTCGCCGGTCAGGTGCGCCAGTGCCGTTCGCAGGTGGTCCATCCCTTGGACCATCTCGTCGGCCATGGCCGCCAGGTGCGCGTCGGGGGGCACCGCGAGCACCTCGGCCTCCCGGACGATGTTCTTGGCCGCGTTCATCACCGCGTCCAGGAGCTCCGACAGCTCGTAGAGGTCCTCCTGGTCGACTGGCGTGCTGAACGCACGCCGCAGCTGGCTCTGCAGCTCCCGACGGACCCGGTCGGCGTCGTGCTCGGCCGTCCGGACGGCGGCCTCCTGGGTCGGCTCTCCGTTCGCCCAGGCGGCGAACGCGGTGATCCCGCGCATGGTGACCTCGACCTGGGCGGCCAGGGTCGCCAGGACGTCCGGGGTCTCGGGCAGGAACCAGTGGGACTTCACCGGCCAGTGGGGCTTCACGGGATCGACCTTCCCAGTAGTGCGACGGCTGCGGCGATCGCGGCGCAGGCCGGCATCGTGACGACCCACGCGAGCAGGATCTCGCGCACGACTGGCCACCGCACGTGGCGGTGCCGCCGGGCGGCCCCGACTCCGACGACTGACGACGCCACGACGTGGGTGGTGCTCACGGGAGCCCCGAGCACAGCCGCCCCTCCGATCACCAGGGTGCTGGCGCCCTGGCTGACCAGCCCGTCGAGGGGCCGGATCCGGTAGATCCCCCGGCCGATGGTGCGCACGATCCGCCAGCCGCCAAGGGCCGTGCCCACGGTCATCGCGATCGCGCACACGACCTTCACCCAAAGTGGTACCACGAAGGACGGCAGCGCACCCGCGGCCACCAGGGCCAGGGTGATCAGGCCCATGGTCTTCTGCGCGTCGTTCGTGCCGTGGGCGAAGGACAGGGCCGCTGAGGTGGCCCACTCGCCGCGCAGCACAGGTCGGGTCACCCTTCGGTCGGCCCGGTGCAGGGCGCGGCGGGCCGCGAATTCCAGCCCCCAACCGCCGAGCCCCCCGAGGAGCGGCGAGATGGCCAATGCCACCAGCACCCCGGCCACGCCTACCGGTCGCCACCCGTCGAACCCGCCCCAGTTGATCGCCGAGACCCCGCCGGCGACCATGGTGGCACCCGTGAGGCCGCCGACGAGCGCGTGGGATGACGAGGAGGGCAATCCGAAGCGCCACGTGAGGATGTTCCACGCAACGGCGGCGAGCAGGGCTGCCACGAGGATCCCGAGGATGTCCTCCGTCCCGACGGTGATGAGCCCGCCGACCGTGTCCGCCACCGCGGTGCCCGCCAGAACCGGTCCGGCCAGGGTGAATATCGCGGCCAGCGCGACGGCCTGCCCTGGGCGCATCGCACCGGTGGCGACCGGGGCGGCCACGGAGTTGGACGAGTCGTGGAAGCCGTTGGTGAGGTCGAACGTCACCGCCAGCACGACGACGCCCGTGAGAGTGGCGGTCGTCGGGTCCATCGGTCCAGTATCGGGCGATGGCGCCGGTCCACGGCGGACTGGCCGGGCGGACGCGTCCGGCCAGTCCGTGTCGTATGCGCGCCCCTCGCCCGCTGGTGGCCGCCTCCTTGACGGCTCAGGCGTTCGGCCGGCCCAGGCCCCGGTAGGACCATCCCGCCGCGCGCCAGCGGGCCACGTCCAGCGCGTTGCGGCCGTCGAGGATGAGCGGCCTGGCCGGCAGTCCGACGACCTCGGCGGGATCGAGCTCGGTGTAGTCGCGCCACTCCGTGAGCAGCAGCACCAGGTCCGCCCCGGTGAGCGCGTGGCGAAGGTCGGCGGCGTAGGCCATCTTCGGGAACGCCGCGCGCGCGTTGGCCATCGCCTCGGGGTCGTGGACGATGACGTCGCCGCCCGCGGTGTAGATGGCCGCGGCGATGTCCAGCGCGGGGGAGTCGCGAACGTCGTCCGAGTCGGGCTTGAACGCGGCGCCCAGCACGGCGATGCGCTTGCCGACGAACCGGCCGCCGACGAGTTCGCGGGCCAGGGCGACGGTGGTGGAGCGCCGGCGCGTGTTGATCGCATCGACGTCGCGCAGGAAGCTCAGGGCGTCGGAGACCCCCAACTCGCCGGCCCGGGCCATGAAGGCGCGGATGTCCTTTGGCAGGCAGCCGCCGCCGAAGCCGATGCCTGCGCGCAGGAACTTCGAGCCGATCCGGTCGTCGTATCCGATTGCCTGGGCCAGCCGGGTGACATCGGCGCCGGTCGCCTCGCAGACCTCGGCCATCGCGTTGATGAACGAGATCTTGGTGGCAAGGAAGCTGTTGGCGGCCACCTTGACCAGCTCGGACGTGGCGTAGTCCATGACGAGGAACGGCGAGCCCCACTCGATCATCGGCGCGTAGGCGCGGCGCATGACCTCCTCTGCGCGAGTGGCGGGTTCCCCTGCCGCGCCTGGGTCGGCCAGCCCGATGACGATGCGGTCGGGAGTCAGCGTGTCGGCCACGGCGAAGCCCTCGCGGAGGAACTCCGGGTTCCAGACCAGCTCGACATCCGATCCGGCGGGTGCCAGGGCCTGCAGCCGCTGCCGCAGGTTCGCGGCGGTCCCGACCGGCACGGTCGACTTGCCGACCACGGTGCACGGCCGGTTCAGCAGCGGGGCCAGTGCGGAAACCGCCCCGTGCACCTGGCTGAGGTCAGCGGCGTTGGACCGTGGGTTCTGGGGGGTGCCCACCGCGATGAAGTGCAGGTCCCCGAACTCGGCGGCCTCCGCGTAGTCGGTGGTGAACCGCAGCCGCCCGGAGCCCACGTGCTTGGCCAGCAGGTCGGGAAGCCCCGGTTCGAAGAAGGGGACCTCGCCGCGCGAGAGCGACTTGATCTTGGCTGGATCGACATCCACACCGAGAACCTCGAAGCCGGACTCGGCCATCGCCGCGGCGTGCGTGGCGCCGAGGTATCCGGTGCCGATGACGGTGGTCCGAAGCGGCTGGCTCATGGTTTCAGCCTAGCCACGTCGGGCCCCGCAGAGCCGACGCTGGCGGGCCTCGCCGAGCCCGGAGTCCCGCGCTTCGCGGCGTAGCCTGCGATCATGGCACTGACTGCGAATCCAGACTTCGATGCCTTCACGCTCCCGGCGGAGCACCAGATGCTCAGGGCCGCCGTCCGCGAGCTCGCGGAGGACCGCATCGCGCCGCGTGCCGCGCAGATCGACGAGTCGGGGGAGTTCCCCTGGGACGTGTACGAGGCGCTGCGGGCCAACGGCTTCCACGCGATCCACATCCCCGAACGGTTCGGGGGCGAGGGCGGCGACGCGCTGGCGGCGTGCATCGTCATCGAGGAGGTCGCCCGCGTCTGCGCCTCCAGCTCGCTGATCCCGGCGGTCAACAAGCTGGGCACCACGCCGCTGCTCGTCGGCGCATCCGAGGACCTGCTCAGGCGCTACCTGCCGCAGGTGGCCAGGGGCGAGGCGATGTTCTCCTACGCCCTGTCCGAACGCGAGGCGGGTTCTGACGCAGCCTCGATGCGGACCCGCGCGGTGCCGGCAGACGGCGGCTGGGTCCTCAACGGGCACAAGTCTTGGATCACCAATGCGGGGATCTCCAAGTACTACACCGTGATGGCCGTCACCGACCCAGTCGCCGGGGCCCGGGGGATCTCCGCCTTCGTCGTGCACCACGACGACCCCGGCTTCTCGCTGGGCACGCCCGAGCGGAAGCTGGGGATCCACGGCTCGCCGACGAGGGAGATCCTGCTCGACGACTGCTGGATCCCGGCTGACCGGGTGGTGGGCGAGCCCGGCACGGGGTTCGCGACGGCGATGCGGACGCTGGACCACACCCGGGTGACGATCGGCGCCCAGGCGCTGGGGATCGCCCAGGGGGCTCTGGACGCGGCGGTCGGCTACGCGCGGGAGCGCAAGCAGTTCGGCAAGTCGATCGGGT
This sequence comes from Candidatus Nanopelagicales bacterium, assembly GCA_049688595.1. Lineage (GTDB taxonomy): Bacteria > Actinomycetota > Actinomycetes > S36-B12 > CAIYMF01 > Prado023. The sequence continues at coordinate 10,821 of JBAVLA010000318.1, forward strand.
CGTTCCAGGGCGTTCAGTTCCTGATCGCCGACATGGCGATGAAGGTGGAGTCCGCCCGGGCCCTGACGTACGTGGCTGCCGCGCGCAGCGAGCGCCAGGACATGGACCTGACCCTGTTCGGTGCCGCGGCGAAGTGCTATGCCTCCGATGTCGCGATGCAGGTCACGACCGACGCGGTGCAGGTCTTCGGCGGGGCGGGCTACGTGCGCGACCACCCCGTCGAGCGGTACATGCGCGACGCGAAGATCACCCAGATATACGAGGGGACCAACCAGATCCAGCGCATGGTGATGGCTCGCCAGCTCCTGAAGTAGGTCCGGACCTGCGCGGCCCGCTGCAGGGCGCGTGAGGGTCGATGCCGGCACCTCCACGGGCACGCGCCGGGGTCCCCTCGGGCAATAGTCTGGTCAGGTGACGTGGCTCATCCGGGAGTACCAGCACAACGACCTCGAAGGTGTCATGCGGCTGTGGGAGAGCGTGGCTGGCGGGGAGGAACAGCTCACGGTCTTCAGCATGGCTGAGTGCGTCGGGGCGCTCAACAGCCGTGAGCCGGCGGTGGTCGCCACCAGCGGGGGGCGCATCATCGGTGCCTGCTTGGCCACAGTGGCAGGGGACCGTGCCTGGGTCATGCGGATCGGCCGCCTCCCGGAGTTCCGGGGCCGGCGGATGACCTCTGCCCTGCTCACCGAGATCGAGCGCCTCAGCGTCGAACGCGGTGCGCGGCGGATGGCGTACGTGCTTCCCGAGGAGGAGCAGTTCAGCGAGGGGCTGGTCACTGCCGGCTATTCGCGCAAGCCTGCCGTCGCCTACTTCGAGAAGGTGGAGGGACTCGGCCCTGGCGAGGCCTCGATGCTTGAGGAGTTGGGCGGACGGGTGCTGCCCTCCGGGTTGTGGGATCGGATCAGCGGCATGGAGCGGGAGAAGGGCGTCATTGAGAACCGGGTCGTGCTGCCGCTGGCGCATCCCGAGCGGGCCGCAGCCCATGGCGTCCTGCCGCCGCACGCGATCGTGCTGTTCGGTCCCCCCGGAACGGGCAAGACCACCTTCGCCCGCGGGATCGCCTCCCGGCTGGCCTGGCCGTTCGTCGAGGTGTTCCCCTCCAGGCTGGCTGTGGCCGAGGGCGGCCTGGCCAACGCGCTTCGCGAGGTGTTCGCCAAGATCCACGACCTGGAGCGCGTCGTGGTCTTCCTCGACGAGGTCGAGGAGATCGCACCCCAGCGCGGCGACATCCCCACCACGGCCGCGCACGGCGTCACCAACGAGCTGCTCAAGCTCATCCCGACCTTCCGCGAGCGACAGACCCGACTCCTCGTCGCCGCCACCAACTCGGTGCGGTCCCTGGACTCGGCGTTCCTGCGTCCCGGCCGGTTCGACTACCTGATCCCAGTCGGCCCGCCGGACGCCAACGCCAGGCGGGCGCTGTGGACCAGGTTCATCCAGCGCACGGCGCGCACCGACGTCGACCTGGATCGGCTCGTGGACATGACTGACGGTTTCACCCCGGCCGACATCGAGTACGCCGCGCGGATAGCGGCGCAGAGCTCATTCGAGCGCGAGGTCGTGGCCGGCCAGGTCGATGCTGAGCCGGGCGCCAGCACGGCGGATTACCTCTCCGCCCTGGCCGGCATCCGCCCCACGGTGACCAGGGCGATCCAGCGCGACTTCGACGAGGACATCGAGGCCTTCGCCCGGGTCTGACGCGTCTGCGCTGCCCGCCAGATAGCCGCCGCGGCGCAGTGGTGGCGCCGCGACTCCGGTGTCCGGTTTCGGTACCGTCACGATCATGCCTGAACCCGCGGATGCTGCTTGGCCCAACGGGGTCTCAGTGGTCATGCCTGTGCTCAACGAGGAGCGGCACCTGTCCGAGGCGGTGACCGGCATCCTCACCCAGGACTGGACTGGGCCCCTGGAGATCGTGCTGGCCCTGGGGCCTTCGACCGACCGCACCGATCAGGTGGCGCGCAGGCTGGCTGCGGTCGACGACCGCATCGTCCAGGTCCCCAATCCGACCGGGCGTACGCCGTCTGGGCTCAACGCGGCGATCCGTGCCGCCCGCTACGACGTGGTGATCCGCGTCGATGGCCATGCCGTGCTGCCACCGGAGTACGTCAGGACGGCCGTGGAGACCCTGCGGCGCACGGGCGCGGACAACGTCGGCGGGATCATGCGAGCCGAGGGCCAGACCACGTTCGAGCAGGCCGTGGCCCGGGCGATGACGACCAAGCTGGGTGTGGGGGCGTCGTCCTTCCACGTGGGTGGCGGCGAGGGGGAGGCGGAGACCGTCTACCTCGGTTCGTTCCGCAAGGCTGCGCTCGACCGGGTCGGAGGCTACGACGAGACCTTCCTGCGGGCCCAGGACTGGGAGATGAACCACCGCATCCGCCAGACCGGCGGGGTCGTGTGGTTCAACCCCGAGATGGTGGTCACCTACCGACCGCGACCGAACGTCAAGGCCCTCGCCAAGCAGTACTTCCACTACGGGCGGTGGCGGCGCGAGGTCATGCGCCGCCATCCGGAGACGTCCTCGGCAACATCGGCGCTGAGGTACTTCGCGCCCCCAGCGGCCGTCGCCGGCGTGGCCCTGGGGACGGCAGCCGGCCTGGTCGCAACGGCCGGCGGGCCCCGGGTCCTCAAGTTGGGCTGGTTGGCCCCAGCTGGCTACTTGGGTCTGATCACCGTCGGCTCAGCCGTCGTCGGCCGGGGCCTCCCCAGTGCGGCACTGGCCCAGCTCCCGGTCGTACTGGCCACCATGCACGGCTCGTGGGGTGTCGGCTTCCTCTCCAGCCCGCCGGACCTGCGCGAGCCGGAGTGACTCGGTGAGGGCCCTCGTGCGACCCGGCCCTTCGGGCGCATCGGTGCTGGCGGAAGTTGACGCCAGGCTCGCCCGCCTCGGCGTCGATGATGTGCGCCACCTGCCCGACGGGGAGTGCGCCGAACAGGTGGCCGCGATCGCGGCCGGGCTTGCCGGGCGGACGCTCATCATCGACGGCGAGCTGATCGTCGCCGACGCCTCACTGGGCCAGCTCGTCGACGACCCTGCGGTGCGCACCGGTGCGCTCCTCATTGGCGGGGCGCCGGACGATGGGGCTGAGTCGTCGGTGCCGGTCCGCGTCGTGCAGCGCAGGGTCGCCTCCGCCGGCTCGGCGGCCCATGACGTGACCGCCCCGAGCGCCGGGTTCCTGGGAGCCCTCGTGGTGGACCGCGTTGACTTGGAGGCCGCCCGGGGCGCCCTTGAGGCAGCGGCAGTGGCGTCGAGCGCGGCTGGCTGGCCGTCCAACGCGGTGGACGTGGCCCTCGTGGCACTCGTGCGAACCCAGATCCCGGTGTCCGCAGTGATATCGGTCGGGCCAGCCATGCGCGGCGGGACGGCCAGCGCGCGGGACGCGATCCTTGCCGAGCTTGACGGCATGGACCAGGCTCGGGTCCTGCTCGAGCGGGCGAACCGCCCGGATGACGGCTTCTACTCGACCTTCGTCCTGCGCCGCGCCTCCAAGCCCGTGACGGCGACCGCGCTGCGCCTCGGCCTGTCCCCGAACCAGATCTCGCTGTTCTCCCTGGCAGTCGGGCTCTGCGCCGCCGCGTGCTTCGCCGTCGGATCCTGGCCGGCCCTCCTGGCCGGCGCGGTGCTCATGCAGGCCTCGTTGATCATCGACTGCGTGGACGGGGAGGTCGCCCGCTTCACGCGCTCGTTCTCCGACCTCGGCGCGTGGCTGGACGCGGCCACCGACCGGGTCAAGGAGTACGCGGCCTACGCGGGGCTCGCGGCCGGCTCGGTTCGGCATGGGCGGGACATCTGGCTGTTGGCCACCCTTGTCATGATCATGCAGACCATCCGGCACGTCGGCGACTACGACTTCGCCCGGGTCCAGCGGATCCGGGAGTCGTGGGTGCCAGCGCGTCCCATCGGCGAGCGCTCCGACGGCGGTGCTGCCGGGTCGGGCGCGACGCTGGACCTCTCCGCCCAGCTGAACCGCAACTCCAGGGTGCGCTGGTTCAAGAAGGTCCTGCACATGCCGATCGGCGAGCGCTGGCTGGTCCTCTCCGTCGGCGCGGTGCTGCTGGGCCCGCGCCGCACGCTGGTGCTCCTGCTCTGCGTCGGCATCGTGGCCCTGGCCTACACGACCGTCGGCCGCGTCCTGCGGGCGCGCATGTGGCACCATCCGCCCGATCGCAGCGGGGCCTGGCTGCTCAGGCCACAACTGGGGTTCGGGCCGGTCGGCGAGCCGATCTGGTCGAGGATGGTCGCTGCCCGGGACCCATTGGCCGGGGCGTTCGGCTGGGCCTGGCCGGCGGGCATGCGCATCGTGGAGCTGTCGGTCGCGTGGCTGGCTGCCGCCGCGGTCCTTCCAGATGGCGGGGCGTGGTGCTTCGCCTGGGTGTTCGTGGTGGTCTTCCACCACTACGACGTCCTGTACCGGGCGCTCGGCGGCTCCAGTCCGCCCAGGTGGCTGGTCTGGGTGGGGCTCGGCTGGGACGGCCGGACCGTGCTCGTCGCGCTGTGCGCGTTGAGCGGGGCCGCGGCCCTGACGGGACTGTTCCAGGCAGGGGCGGCCATCTTGGGCCTCCTGTTCGTGGTCGTCGCCTCGGTCCAATGGGTGCGTTCGATGAAGGGGGGATCCCATGTCTGAGGCGCCAGTGGCGCGGCCGGCGAACCCGACGATCGAGGAGCTTCGCGCGGTGACCCAGCCGCCGGCCGTCCGGGGTCGGAAGAACTCCGAGCACTGGGTCGCCGACGTGTACCTGCGGGGCCTGTCGCCCTACCTGACCAGGGTCCTGCTGCGCCTCGGGCTGTCGGCCAACAGCGTCACGTGGATCATGATCGCCACCGGAGCCTCAGCTGGGCTGGCGCTGCTGGTCCCCGGGATGCCCGGGGCGATCCTGGCTCTGTTCCTGGGCCAGCTGCAGATGCTGTGGGACTGCTGCGACGGGGAGGTGGCGCGCTGGCGTCAGACGTTCTCCCCGGCCGGCACCTTCCTGGACAAGATCGGGCACTACACGGCCGAGTCGGTCATCCCCGTGTGCCTGGGGATCCGGGCCGCCGGTGCTGATCACGCCTGGACCCAGCCCAGTCCCTACGCGTACGCCGGGGCGATCCTGGCGATCCTGATCATGTTCAACAAGGCCCTCAATGACATGGTCCATGTCTCCCGGGCCTTCTCCGGGCTGCCGAGGCTGGAGGACGTCGCGGGGGTGGGCACCCCCACCACTTCCGGCCTGGCGGCCCTGCGTCGGCTGGTGCGCTTCTTCCCGTTCAACCGGATCTACCACTCAGTCGAGATGACCATGATGGCGTTCCTGGCTGCGGTCGGCGACGCGTTCGCCGGAGGGGTTGCGGTGACCAGGGTGCTGGTGATCGGGATGCTGGTGCTGGCCGTGCCCACGGTCGTCGGGCACGTGCTGGCGATCCTGTCATCTACGAAGCTGAGGAGCCCGAAGTGAGCCGACCGGATGGGAACGACACTGACGGGCGCCCCCTGCCGCACTTCGGCGTCGTCGTCCTGACGATGGGACAGCGACCCGACGAACTGCGCCGAGGGCTTGAGTCGGTGCTCGCCCAGCGTGGCGTCGCCACGGACGTGGTCGTCGTCGGCAACGGCTGGGCGCCCACGGGGCTGCCCGAGGGCGTGCGCGCCCACACGCTGGTCGAGAACGTGGGCATCCCCGCCGGCCGCAACGCAGGAGTTCCCGACGTCAGTGGCGACCTGCTGTTCTTCCTCGACGACGACGCCGCCCTGGCGGCGCCCGACACGCTGGCCAGGTTCGCCGCGATCTTCGCTGAGCGTTCTGAGGTCGGCCTCATCCAGCCGCGCGTCGAGGACCCGACCGGCCGGCCCGCCCCCGGGCGCTGGGTTCCCCGGCTGCGCACCGGCGATCCTGCCGAGCCTGGCCCTGCGACCAGCCTCTGGGAAGGTGCGGTGGCGATCCGTCGGTCGGTGTTCGACCGCGTGGGCGGCTGGCCCGGGCTCTTCTACTACGCCCACGAGGGGATCGAGCTGTGCTGGCGGGTCTGGGACGCCGGGTACGTCCCCTGGTACGCCGGTGACATCGCCATCCACCACCCCGTGATCGATCCGCGCCGCCATGCCGAGTTCTGGCACATGAACGCCCGCAACCGGGTGCTCCTGGCGCGGCGGAACCTGCCCGCCGCCCTGCGCCCCCTGTACACGGGTTCCTGGGCGCTGATCACGGGACTTCGCGTGCGGGATGCGCAGGCCCGGCGAGCCTGGTGGGAGGGGTTCCGCGAGGGCTGGCGGATGGACCCGGGGGACCGTCGGACGATGAAGTGGTCCACGGTCTGGGCGATGACCAGGGCTGGCCGCCCGCCTGTGGTCTGACGGCGCCGACCCACCCGGGGACGGCGCCGTCCCCTATCGAACCACCACGGGCACGCGCGCGGACCAGTCCGACCAGCCCTTGGCGTTGCGCACCCGGACCGTGGCGTGGTGCGTCCCCTTCTTCACCTGCTGGATCGTGCACCTGGTGACGGTCGCCGGTGAGCTGCACCGGGTCACCACCGATCCGCCGCGTGCCTTCGAGTACAGCCGGGCCTCGTACGCGGTCAGGGCCGTGTACCCGCCGAAGGTCGGCGACGCCCAGACGAGCGTGACCCGTCGGCCCGAGGCCGTCGCAGAGGCCAGGCTTGGCCGCCCCGGTGGCTGCGGCGGACCCGTGGCGATCCGTGGCTGGGCGGTGAACCAGCCGCCCGCAGTCAACGTGGTCAGGCCCACGTAGTAGCTGCTGCGCGGCTTGAGCGGGCCGGTCGTGCAACTGGTCGCCGCCGGTCCGGCTGAGCAGGTCGTTAGCAGGGAGCCTCCGGAGTCCTTCGTGTACACGCGGGCCGTGTACCCCTTGATCGCGGGCGAGCCGGCAGGCGGGGCCTCCCAGCGGACTGTGATCCGCGAGTTCGCGAAGGTCGTGATCGCACTCGAGGGGCCAGCCGGGGTGGCGGCGGTGCGCGGGCTGCTCGGTGCCGACGTGCCGGCGCGATTCGTCGACCGCACGTCCACGTAGTAGCGGGTCCCGTGCTTCAGGCCCCGGATGGTGCACGAACCCGCACCGGGACTCGCGACGCACGAGGCGGCTGCCCGGCCGCCCGTGCGGGCGGTGTAGGCCGCAGCCGTGTACGAGGTCACCTCAGCGCCGTTTGGCGCTGACGGCTTCCAGATGACGCGGGCGCCGCCGCGAGCTCCCACGACGTGGACGGCGCTGGGTGCGGAGGGCGCGGTTCGCGGACCGGCCAGTACGCGCGGGGCGGACGGCGCCGATTGCCCGACCGCGTTGGTGGCCACGACCTCGGCGTAGTACTTCGTGCCGACCCTGCCCGGGAAGCTGCAGGAGCGCCCGGCCCCGTCGGTCCGGCAGGTCCCAAGGATCGTGCCCGCGTTCGTGGCGCTGAACGCAGTGGCGGTGTACGCGGTGATCGGCTTGCCGCCCCGAGAGATCGGGGCACCCCACTGGATCGTCACGGAGGTCGGAGTCGTCCGCGCCGTCACGCCCACCGGCTGCGTCGGCGTGGACGCTGCCGCCTGCCCGGCGCAGGAAACCCCGCCATAGGCCCGGCACGTGACCAGCGCCTTGTTCAACCCCGCCAGCTCGACCCGGTCGCCCGAGTTGGTCAGGAAGTTGTCCGCACCCGTGAACACCGGGTTGTCCGGCCGGCTGCTCTTCGGCGTCAGGTCCGACCCGGTCAGGATCCGCCTCGTCCCGCCGGCCGGGATCGTGACGTTCGGCGGGAACACCAGGTCCGGGCTGTCGTACTTGCCGCTGCGAGCCTGCGCGTCGTAGATGGCGTAGCCGTCGAGCCGTACCGTGGAGTCGCTGATGTTCTTCAGGACGATCTCCTCGTTGGACTGCCAGGGTTCCTCGACCCCGACTATCGCTGTCGGGGTCGTCGGGCCCGCTGGGGCGACCGGGTAGGCGGCTGGGGACGCCGGGCCTGAGGGCTTCGAGGGCCCGCTGTTGCCGGCAGCGCTCGTCGCTGTGACCGAGAACCGGTAGGCCGCGCCGGCGCGCAGCCCGCCGACGATGCAGGAGCGCACGCCGGCAGACGTCGAACACGTGTGGGCACCGACCGTCCCGCCGGTCGTGTTGGCGACCCGGTAGCCGGCGATCTGGGTGCCGTTGTCGGCAGGAGCGAGCCACGAGACCACGACCTCGCTCGCGCTGCGGGCGACCGCCTTTGGGGCCTCCGGCGCGTCTGGGGCGGCGGCCCTCTCGGCCGGCACGCTCGGAACCGGTGCGTAGGGAGCGGGCACAGCGGCCGATGCTGCGGAGAGCAGCCCGGCCACGGTCGACGAGCCAGTCCCCACGCGCGCCCGGACGGCGAACGAGTACGAACGACCGTTCACCAGCCCGGCCACCGACAGCGAGGTCGCCGCGCCGCTCGTGGAGACGGTGCGGGTGGCCAGCCCGGCGGCGGTCACCTGCACGTCGTAGCCGGTCACCTGGCGGAAGCCGTCGCTGCTGGGCGCGCTCCATGACACGACGGCAGCGGAGTCGCGCGGCTCCGCGATCACGTCGGTGGGCGCAGCGGGCCTGGTCGTGGCGGCGACCGCGCCGGTGGCAGCCGAAGTCGCCGAACCCTGGGGGTTGATGGCCGTGACCCGGAAGGTGTGCCGCACGCCGGGCTCGAGGCCGCTGAAGGTGCGCGAGGTGGTCCGGCCCTCGTCCACGTGCTTCACGGCCGCCCCGGTGGCCGGGGTGGCCGTGACCGTGTACTCGATCTCCCCTGCTGGGCCGCCGAGGTCCGCTGGCGCCGTCCAGGTCACCTTGATGGTCCCGCTCCCGTTCGCAGCAGATTGGGCGACGACGGCCTGCGGCCTGCTCGGCGCGCGGCGATTCGGCTCGGTGGCCCGGATGGACGCGATCGCCACCTTCCCGCGCAGCGGGTTCGAGGCCGACGTGTTGCAGGTGTCGGGGTTGCATGGGTAGGCGAACCAGGTGCGCAGGTTGCCGGTCTGGTAGGGGCCGGCGTTGTCCATCAAGTAGGCCGCGTCGCCGACGAAGGAGTCGTTCTTGGCAGGCAGGTTCGAGAACCACGTCGAGGAGTTGACGTAGAACGGTCCTGTCGGGGAGGTCGTCCGGCCCGAGGCCAGCCGCAGCTCGACCGTGCCCCCGGCTGGTATGCGGGCGTCCTTGGGGAAGGTGTAGTGGTTCAGCGCTGCGTCCCGGAAGGTCCACCCGCCGATCGGCACGTTCGAGCTGCTGTCGTTGGCGATCCAGGCTCGCTCGTACGAGCCGGACATGTCGTAGCCGACCCACATCCGCAGCTTCGCCCAAGAGCTCGGCGCGGTCCCGCAGTAATTGGCCTTCCACAGGCCTCGGCGCGCCGCGGCCGCATCGTCAGCCAGCACCCGGTACTCCAGGTTGTGCGCCCACTCGGGCTTTCGCGGCGACGTCGCGGACAGTGGGAACCACAGCAGCGTTCCGTTGCTGACCAGCTTGCGGGCCGTGTCGAACCAGTTGCCCTCGTCGTCCCGGGCGTAGATCGACCGGACGATCCGTCCGCCGGAGTACCTGTCGTAGGAGGTGCCCTCAAGCGCGCGCAGCTGGAGCTGGGTGCCGGGCGGCGCGGCCACCTTCAGGGCGGCCTTGGCCTGTGCAGACCCGCATTGCGCCGTCCCGCCGTCGTGGCCGGTCTCGGGCGCCTGCACCCCGATCGTGCGCACGCGCTGCGTCCCCTTGTTGCCGGAGTTGGACGTCACGATGCGCACGTTCAGCGTGTCGCCGTCGAGCACCTTGCTGGCTGTCCCGCTCTCCCACTCGTACTCGAGTTCCGGCCCCGGGATCAGGGCGGGCACGGCTTCCGGGCCGGCGGGAGCCCCCTGGGCCCCCGCCGCCCCCAGGACCATCCCGACCACTCCGAGCACCAGCCCTGCCAGCCGACTCGTGCGCACGCCACACCCCTTCCCCTCCGCCGCCGTGAAGCACGGCGTGCAACAGCGCCCAGGGCGACCCCGAGCATGCGCTGGTCCAGGCCCGGCCTGCCAGGCCTGACTGGCGCCGGCTGGCTTGCGGTCCGTGGCTCAGGTCAGCGCTGGTTCGCCCGCTCCAGGTCGCCCTCGAAGTCCACCTCGACCGCGAAGAGGTCGGAGATGTCCACTGGGGTCACCTGCAGCCCGTCCTTGTGGATGGCCAGTTCCAGCCCACGTTCGAAGTAGTCCTGGTCCTCGCACGCCTCGAGCTGGCGGATGAGGGCCGCCTTGTCCTTGGCGCCGATCAGGTTGATCCCGACCGCCTCGCCGAGGCCGCCGGACAGCGTCTTGGACAGGTCCTTGATGAACCCCCTGTCGTCGACCGTGTACTTGACCTCCTCCTCACCCACCTGTGCGGTGTTCACGGCCACCGCGGATCGACCGGAGACGATGAACGGGGTGAGGCGCTGGAGGATGACCGGGTCGAACACGACGTCGCCGTTCATCCAGATGACCGAGCCCTCATGGGAGGCCTTCAGGGCCTTCAGCAACGACTTCGACGTGTTGGTCTGGTCGTAGTTCTCGTTGTAGACGAACACCGCGTCTGGCATGTGCTCCATGACGATGTCGAGCTTGAACCCGACCACGATCATGATCCGGACGTCTTCGCCGAAGACGCTCTTGATGTTGGCGACCTGCTGCTCCATGATCGTCTGGCCGGAGGCCAGCTTCGTGAGCGGCTTCGGGAAGGGCCGACCCAAGCGGGTGCCCATTCCGGCCGCAAGGATCGAGACCTGCACCTGCGTCATTCCGGACTCCTCACGCGAGGCCGCCCGAGGCGGCACTGGTTGACTATGGCCGACGGACATTCTGGCAGGGAACTCCTGCCAGCGGCCCGTCCACGCCTTATCGACGCGCTAGGCAGATCTTGGGGCCCGGGTGGCGGTCAGTCGCCTGCCGCCCGGGTTCCCATGGCCGCCAGCTGGCGCATCCGGTTGACGCCGGCCTGGTGCTCGGCGATCACGGACAGCAACGCGTCGTGGAACTTCTTCGTGCTCCCACCCGGCTCGGCGTCGTCGAAGTAGAACGTCCGCAGGTCCGCCCGTTGGGCCGCGAACCGATCGTCGACCAGGAGCGCGGATATGTCGGCGCGGGCCGTGCCGATGGTCGAGGCGTCGATCACATGGCATCCCGCTGCGATGGGCGCCTCCCGCAGCAGTGCCTCCCGGTCGTTGCGGCGGTCGGTCAGGACGATCGGGGCATCGGCGCGCGAGTACAGGAAGTCCAGCCCGACACTGGAGATGTCCGAGACGAGCAGGTCCACGCGGGGGAACACCGCGAGGATGTCCCCCTCAGGCCGGAACTCGTGGCCGGCAGAGGGGTCGGCCTCAGCCGCCGCGCGGATCCGGGCGAGGATCTTGGAATGAGCGCCCGTCATGGCGGGCTGGACGCTCTGGACGACCCTCGGGTGGGGCTTGTAGATGACCCGGACGTTCCTGATCCCCAGCAGTGCCCGGATGATCGCGTCGCCGTGGACGTCCAGGGACGTGAAGTTGTTCATCTCGTCCTCACCCTCCCAGGTGGGGGCGTAGAGGATCGTCCGCCGTTCGCTGGGCGGCAGTGACGGCTCAGGGTTCAGGTCGAGCTGGGGGCGGCCGACACGGACGAGCCGGAACTCGTCGAAGTCGACCAGCGCGGCCCGGTGCCGACGGACGGCCGCTTCGCCAGCCACGAAAACCTTGTCGTAGGCCTTCGCCTGGTTGGACACCATCGAGACCTTGTCCGACTCGCCGTGGTTGACGTGGATGTGGACGGCCTCGGCCCAGATCAGGGACTGGAAGTTCCGCAGGCCGTTGTTCGGGTAGATGATCGCCTTCGGCTGGAGAACTCGGTAGAGGTCCATGAGGGACGGGAACGCAGCCGCGAGGAAGCACGGGGCCGGGAGGTCTCGGCGCATGAGGTCCATCCAGGACGAACGCGCCCGGGTGACGATCCCGAAGTTCAGGTCCCCGCTGTGGGCAGCTATCACGGGCAGCCACTGGTCGATCTGGTAGACCTTTGAGACCGTGTCAGGGAAGTAGAACAGGGCATCGACAGCGGGGGCCTTCCAGCCGTTGCGCACCAGGGACGACGCGTCGATCGGCTCGCCGACCGCCTCCACGACCCCCTCCGCAACCGCTCGGCCGCTCAGGGACGTGCCGGCCTTCGTAAGTCGCCATCCCACCCCGCGCGCTGCCCGCAGTCCGAATGCCCTCGTCTTGTCCATCGCACGGCCCATCCCATGGCCCCTTTCCTGCTCGGCATCGTGATTCTGCCGCATGGCACGGACATCTGGCCTCGTGGCGGACGCACCCCCTGGGGCGGACCGCAAGGCTCCAGCCGGGGCAGGATCTGGGCCGAATGTCCCACGAGGCAGTGCCCGATGACCTTTGGGCCGCCGTCATCCCGTGCAGATATCCTGCGCGGCCGTGGCGCCCTGCGCCGAGGAGCCGGATCCGGGAGCCTTCACGCGGATCGATTCCACGCCGGAGTACGACTTGCCCAGCGTGAGGTCCAGCCGCTGCCCGAGGCTTGCGTCCTCACGCAGCCGGGCGTCCTCGATCGCTGCCTGCAGCGTGCGAGCGGCCTGGCGCTGACCCGGGGCGTACCTGATCATGGTGGCCCGGGCCGGTGACGTGCGGGCGTTGATCACCCCGATGCGGAACCCCTGCCCGATCAGGTCGTCGGCTGCCCGGCTGCCCGCGCCCTCCTGGCCGGTCGCGTTGTGCACGTCGACCCGGATGCTCGTGGGCACGACCGTGAGCTTCTTCCCGTCTGCCCCCTTCGTCCCGGGCGGCGGCCAAGGGCGCTCCTTGCGGATCGCCCGCCAGATCTGTGCGCTCCTGGCCTGGTCGACGACGACGGTGGCGCCGTCACCGCTGGGCCGCCAGGGCAGGGTGACGAAGGTGACGTCCTTGGGGCTGATGTCCATGAGGCTGGTGGCCAGCGCGATGATCCCGTCCGGGTCAGCCATGCCGGGGTCGGTGGTCAACGACTTCGACGTCTCGTCCAGGACCCGCCACAGCCGTACGGGGTCGGTGAGCATGCCGGAGTCGGTGACCTCCTGGATGAGCGAGGAAAGGAACAGCTGCTGCCGGTTGATCCGGCTGATGTCGGAGCCGTCACCGATGTTGTGGCGGACGCGCACGAAGGCAAGAGCGTCCTCGCCCTTGACGCGAGTCCTGCCCGCGGGGAGGTCGACTCCGGACTTGGCGTCCTTCAGCGGATGCGTGAGGCAGACCTCCACGCCCCCCAATGCGTTGATGGCCCGCTTGAAGCCGTTGAAGTCCAGGACGACGAAGTGGTCCACGGCCAGGCCGCTGATGGCTTCCACGGCCTTGACCGTGCAGCCCGGGCCGCCGCGGTCGAACGCCTCGTTGAACCGGGCCCGGACCGCGGGCAGGCGCCCGCCGCCCTCGTCCTTGCACGTTGGCAGCGTCACGACGGTGTCCCGGGGGACGCTGACGACGATTGCCGACTCCCGCCCCGGATAGATGTGGAGCACCATGGTCGTGTCCGATCGAGCGCCCTCGAAGTGGCCGTACCCGCCATTGCCCGACCCCGTCCGCCGGTCCGAGCCCATCGCGACGATCGTGAGCGCGCCGGTGTCCCGTTCCTCCTGCGTCGGCTCCGCCGTCTCCTCAGGTCGTGGTTCGAGCTGGTCGCTGATGTCGATCGTGGTGAGGTT
>JBAVLA010000319.1:0-38481 GCA_049688595.1 Candidatus Nanopelagicales bacterium
CTCGATACCCTCGCCCCGTGCCCCAACTGCGCATCGCCATGGCCCAGGTCAACCCAGTCGTGGGCGACTTCGCCGGCAACTCCCGGCTGATCGTGGACTGGACACGCAAGTCGCTGGGCTCGGGTGCCCACCTCGTCGCCTTCCCGGAGATGGTGCTGACTGGGTACCCGATTGAGGACCTGGCACTGCGCTGGTCGTTCCAGATGGCCTCCATAACGGCGCTGGACACCCTCGCACAGCGACTGGCCGCGGAAGGCCTGGGCGCAGCCGTCGTCGTCGTCGGGTACCTGGACCTTCGGGATGCCGGGCGCGACCATCCGCTGGGGACGCCTCGCGGGGCTCCGATCAACGCCGCAGCGGTGCTCCACGAGGGCCATGTGATCGCTCGCTACGCCAAGCACCACCTGCCCAACTACGGGGTTTTCGACGAGTTCCGGTACTTCGTCTCGGGCACCGAGCCGTGCGTGGTGCGGATCCACGGGGTCGACGTGGCCCTGGCCATCTGCGAGGACCTCTGGCAGGACGGCGGTCCGGTCGCCCAGGCCCGACAGATGAGCGCGGGCCTGCTCGTGGTTATCAACGGCTCCCCGTACGAGCTGCACAAGGACGATGCCCGCTTGGATCTGGCGTCCAAGCGGGCCGTCGAGGCTGGCACCCCGTTGGCCTACGTCAACATGGTCGGCGGCCAGGACGAGCTGGTCTTCGACGGCGACTCCCTCGTCGTGGGTGCTGACGGCCGACTCATCGCCCGAGCCCCGCAGTTCGCGGAGCACCTTCTGGTCGTCGACCTGGACCTGGCACCGGCGAGCGGCCAGTGCACCGTCGAGATCCCGGGAGCCCCCCTCGAGCCGTACCAGCCCCGCACGCCGACGCTGACCGAGCACCTGTCGGACGAGGCGGAGATGTACGCGGCCCTGGTGCTCGGGTTGCGCGACTACGTCGGCAAGAACGGCTTCAAGTCGGTGACCTTCGGGATGTCCGGCGGAATCGACTCGGCCCTGGTGGCCGCGATCGCGGCCGACGCGATCGGCGGCCAGAACGTCCACGGGTTGTCGATGCCCAGCAAGTACTCCTCGCAGCACTCGCAGGACGACGCCTTCGACCTGGCGCGCAGGATCGGTGCCAACATCCGGCGCATCCCAATCGCGCCGATGTTCGACGCCTACATGTCGGCCATGGAGCTCACCGGACTGGCCGAGGAGAACCTCCAGGCCCGCATCCGCGGCACGACCGTGATGGCGATCAGCAACCAGGAGGGCCACCTGGTACTCGCCCCCGGCAACAAGAGCGAGCTGTCGGTCGGGTACTCGACCATCTACGGCGACGCCGTGGGTGGGTTCGGGCCGATCAAGGACGTCCCCAAGACGTGGGTGTTCCGACTGGCCAGATGGCGCAACGAGGAGGCCGTCCGGCTCGGCGAGATCCCGCCGATCCCGCCGAGCTCGATCGAGAAGCCGCCCTCGGCAGAGCTGCGCCCGGGGCAGAAGGACACCGACTCGCTGCCCGACTACGAGATCCTGGATGACCTCCTCGACCAGTACGTGGAGCACGACCGCGGGGCCGCGGAGCTCGTGGTCGAAGGGTACGACCGCGCCCTGGTCGAACGCGTCCTGCGGATGACCGACTTCGCCGAGTACAAGCGCCGCCAGTACCCGATCGGGACGAAGATCACGGGTCGCTCCTTCGGCCGGGACCGGCGCCAGCCGATCACCAACAGGTTCCGGGAGGCCGCTCGCTGAGGGCGCCGTCGGGCCACGCGGCGCCCAGCGGGACTTCCTTGCCGCACCCAGGTGCCGACCCAGGCCGCGCTCCCCCCGGGGGGGCTGGTGGGCCGTCGGCGCGCTGGAAGGACACCCCGTCGAGAGGCTTTGTGCGGTTCGCAGGCGCGTCGCTCACTCGAAGGAGTCTTCGTCAACCTTCTGGATGGCGACGATCTGCCGAGTCTGGACGTCAACATCATGGCGGACCATGAGCAGGGTCAATTGGTCGCCCTTGATGAGCATCAGCCCCAGGCCTATGCCTCCTTGGCGATCACCGTGTCGTAGAGGCCGTAGTGGCGCAGGCCCTCATGGCTTTCGATGCCGGTGTAGGACAGGGAGGAGTCTTCGTAGCGGCGGAACGCGAACACGGCCTGGTTCATGTGGGCGCTGTTGAACACGTTGAGGGAGACCAGCAGGTTGAAGTCGTCGACGGTCAGGCCTGTGACGGTCTTGAACAGGTCGGGCTCGAGCTTGGTGATGACGTCCTTGAGGGTGTTCTCGCGGTAGTCGGTCAGGTACATGAACGCCGGGATGCGGGTGGCGAACTTGATCAGTTTCTCCTGGATCAGCTTGCGCTTGGACTTGTACTCCTTCTCCTCGGCGGTCAATTCCTTCTTCTCCTTGGGCTCGATGTCGTCGCCCTTGGCCCGTTTGGTCTCCTTGACCTTCTCGCTCTTGTTGACCACGGTCTCGAACACGTCGCTGCCCAGGGCCCGGAAGCCTTCGATCTTCATGATGGCTGCCAGGGCGGCGGGGTTGGCGATGATGCGCTTGAGGGTGTCGTTGTCGACGTTGACCAGCAGCGCCGATTCCCACTTGCGGGCCAGCAGGGTCGCCGAGGTGCCGGCCATGGCGATGTCGAGGATGGCCCCAGCGTCGACCTGGGTCATGTGCGAGCCGTCGTAGGCCAGCACGGGTAGGAAGCCGACCAGTTGCTTGACCCCTTCCTCGGGGTTGGGTGCCTCGGGGGCCAGCCCGCCGCCGTACTCGGCCATCTGGCGCAGGGCCCGGGTGGGGGCGAAGTCGAACACGAAGCAGACCGGTTTGAGGATCTCCTCAGCGTTCGGGTCGTCGCCGTGGGGGTTCTTGATCGACCACGGTGACTGGACCCGGAACGCGGCCTGGAAGTAGGTCTCCGGGGAGTTCAGGTTGCGCAGCATCAGCATCGCCGACCACGCCGGCACGGTGACGCCGGTGGTGAGCTTGCCGCAGGACAGGGTGATCGTCTTGGTGTCGTGTCCGTTGCCGATCGCGTCGCGCACCGGCGGCAGCGCGGCCAGCCCAACCCCGGCACCGGCGCCGGCGACGGTCAGCACCTGGTAGGCGTGGAAGAACGTGTTCTGCTTCTCGGCCAGCAGGTTGGCCATCGCGTGGCAGGCTGCGACGGTGGGCAGGAACCAGAACGAGTGGTTCAGGTAGGGAAGCAGCCGCACATCCGAGTAGGGGAACGGCGGCTTCTTCGCCCCAAGCTTGAGATTGTCGACCTGGGTGGCGGCATACGCGCCGCGGATGATGTCCAGCCACTTCTGCACCTCGTTCTTGTGCTTGAACGTGGCGGCGGCACCGGTGCCGGTGGCGGAGAAGAACTCGCCGAGGTCGAACTCGTCGAACTCGCCCTGGTTGGCTATCGCGATCAGCTCATCGGGCATCTGGTACGTGAGCAGCCGCATCTCGGGCAGGGCGGCGTACGGGTTGCGGACCTCGGGATGCCGGCGGGTCCAGTCGTGCTTGGCGCGCTGCTCGTCGGTGTAGGTCCAGTTGAAGATCTGCTCCTCGATGAACTCACCCGTCGCCAGGGCCTTGAACGGGGTCCCAGACAGGTACAGGTAGGCCTTCGTGGTGATCGGGAGGAACTCGGTCTCGTCCTCGCCGAGCTCGTCGAGGTCCTCGTTGAAGCCCTCGAGGTTCGGGTTGAACTCCGCCTGCAGCTCGGCCTTGGCCTCGGCGTCGTCCTCACCCTCGAACAGTTCCTTGGCGTTGTCGCGCCACGCCCCGAAGTGGTACTCGTCGAAGACCACCAGGTCCCAGTTCGTCTCGTGCAGCCAGGTGTTCCTGGCCTTGATGTTGCCGGCCTTGTCCTTGCCCAGCAGGTCCTGGAACGACCCGAAGTAGACCAGCGGCTTGCTCTTACTGGCCTTCGTCGGGTCCATCCCGTTCGCCTTGGACAGGTACTGCCAGCCCTCGAAGTCCGCATGGGACTGCAGGTCGTTCGCCCAGGCGTCCTCAACCGCCGGCTTGAACGTCACCACCAGCACCCGGGTTGCACCCAGCTTCTTGGCCAGCTGGTAGGCGGCGAACGTCTTGCCGAAGCGCATCTTCGCGTTCCACAGGAAGCGCGGGACCGCGTGCATGTCCTCCTTCCAGATCGAGAAGAAGTAGGCATGCGTCTTGGCGACGGCCTCCGCCTGCTCGGGGCGCATGCGGAACGTCTCGTGATGGGCCCCGGTGAAGTGCTGCCCGGTGCGCAACTCGGTGATGGCCACCTGCACGTCGACCGGCGCGCACAGCATCCACTCCAAGTCGACCTTCGCGAAGCCTTTGTCCCGCAGCCGCGCCCGCACCTCGTGATCGGAGAAGACCGACCCATCTGCGCGCTCAGCGGACTCATCCACGTGGATCGTGAAGTCCTTCACCAGCGCGGTCTTCAACTGCTGCTCCACCCGCGCCTTCACCGCCTGCGTGGTCTGCCCGACCTTGAGCATCCCCTCATGAGCGCCATCCTCAATCGAATAGGCGTAGATGCGCAGCCGGGCCTCTGGCTTCTCTGGAAGCAGCTCCTCGATGGGTCTACTCATCCGCGGCGTCCATCGGTCGGATCGTCGACTCAAGGAATGGGACCTCGATATCCGTAAGGCCGTACTTCGCGATCAGTTCGTCGTCCGACCAGCTCCGGTCCCACGCCTGTTGGGGAACCCACCCATACATGCTGCGGAAGACGTCTTGACTCGGCTTGCGGAGCGAGACCAGGAACCGCGCAAGCCTCGTTCTGAGGTACGACTCGACACTCGCGGCGGCAGCTTTGGAATCCAACGGCCCAACCACGAGGTAGGTCTGGGTGCAGACGGAGCCAGGGCCAGCCAGGATGGAAGGACCTAACACGAGATCAACGCCGCTTCGCTCTCGTTCTCGCCCAGAACCGGTCTTCGGCAGCAGGACCTTCCACGTGTCTATCAGATGCTTGTTCTTGCTGATCGCCGCTCGGGAGACTGCCCCGCGAACACGCTTCGTCCCGACGTTTGCGTACAGAAGGACCTCTCCGTCCCCGGGCTCCGCGTCACGCGCATAGCCCTGGAAGTTGGTTGCCAGACCGAAGGGGGTGTCTCCGCTCACGAGTTCAGAGAACGGGCGCTCGTCAAACGCCAGAACCTTGCGAAGGATGCCCAGGGCTCTGCTGTCGCGGACGAATACGTCGAACTCGTCGAGATCGCGCACACACGGCCCAACAACGGACTCACTCCGGTGATACGTGTTTTCGCATGGGCCCGGATGGTCGCGATCCCAAAGGAAGTAGCAGATACCCCCGCCGATCCCGACGCTGGGAAAGGCCTCCCGGGCGTTCTCATAGTCGACGAGGGTTCTCACCCGACGATCACCCAGGAACTGAGCACGGAACTGGGTTAGGCCGCGGCCGCCTGCCATCCACCTGGAAGGTATGACCATGCTCAGGAACCTGGGCTCCAGAGTCATGGCCTGCGCCACGAATAGATGATAGATGGGTGAGTCGTTCGAGCCACCCCCACCCCCAGTCATCTGGTAGGGCGGGTTGCCGATGATCACGTCGAACTGCATGTTGTCTCCGAACAACTCGGTGATCCGAGCCTGGATGTCGTCGGTGTGGATGAAGGCGTATGCGTGGGACTCAAGTCCCTCATCCCGGTCGAAGGTCATCTGGCTGGCCCCGCAGTGCTTGCACTTTCCATTCGTGCCGCGCTGAGCGGGCCGCCCGTCGGGGCCGGCTGTCTCGACAAACCTGGTGGCACCGACCCATGTGTGCTGCATGGGCTCGAACCAGATGTTGCCGTCACCAGTGGGGAAGGACTTCGCGATCGAGTGTCTCCCGTTAGCCCACTTGGAGCAGTAGAGGCTCCGGCGGGCGGTCAGGCTCGTGAGCAGCGTGATGCCAATCCCGAAGACCTGATTGGTGAGGATGTGGTCGACTCGCTTCTCCAGGTTCGGGATCTCGTCCTTAAGCCCGTCGGTGAGCCTCGAGGTGATCTGGCGCAGGAAGACACCGGACTTGGTGAAGGGGTCGAGGAACCGGACAGAGGGATCTGCCCAGATGCTGGCGCCGTCGTGCGCGTCGGCCCAGGCTGCCTCGACTCGGTCGAGCATCTGGTTGGCGAACTCCGGCGGTGTGAAGACCTCGTCATTCGAGAGATTCGCAATGCATGTCAGTACGTCGGGGTTGCGGCTGTGTAGCCGCAGCGCGACCTTCTCAGCCATCTCGGGTAGCTCCCCTGGCGATATCGCCGACTGACAGCGAACCGAAGTCCCTGACCGGCGTGAAGATCTCATGCTTGCCGAGGTCAGCGAACAGGGTGTCCTCAGCGCCGAACGCCGACATGGTCGTCAGGGTGTCGTAACGGAAGTCGCGTCGGTGGTAACGGCCCTTGCCGAGGTAGGACCACTCGGCGAAGGTGATTGGATGAGGGACTGGTTCCTGCGTTGCCATCGACAGCGCGTCGCCGTGGACGATGTTGAGTTCGATCACGGCCTTGGCCGCGGCCGCCCAGTCGCTCTCCGGGCCGATCCCGAGCGTGGTCGCGAAGACGTCGAAGAGGGCGTCGCGGCACTCGGCGACGTTGTCGGCCAGGAGCTCGATGCCGTAGATGGACATCAGGGCCAGCAGCCCGTGGTGGTTGCGCTCGAACTCGCTCGCCGCGTACCTCTGCTCCACCGTGGAGAGCTTGCGCTGCAGAACCGGGACGAGGAAGTTGCCGGAGCCGCAGGCCGGTTCCAGAAAGCGGGCTTCGATCCGGACGGTCTCGGCCTTCACCAGGTCCAGCATCGCCTCGACGATCTCCGGTGGGGTGAATACCTCGCCGTGGTCGGCCACGCGCTTCTTCGACTTCACCAGGGACACGCCGCCAGCCTACGAGGGAGCGCTGACGGATACCCTGGTCAGCGTATCGGCGCCCCTCTGGGGCATGCGCGGCTCATCTGTCAGGGGTCCAGCCCGTCCTGATCCTGCGTGCCCGTTCCACTCGAACGGTGATCGCTGTCGAGGTGGTGACGCTGGTGACTGGGGACTGCGCGCGCCCCCAACGAGTCCCACAAGGCCGAGGTTCCACCTCATCGCGGGTGCTCCAGCGGCGCGTCTTCGACATGCCCGAGGTGGATCGGGTCCTCGGCTACGACGTGGACCAGCTCCGCCGCGTCAGCCGCAGGGCCCACAGCACCGGCGCCCACAGCTCCGGCGCCCGGGGCCCGGGTGCCGGACACGCCCCCGACCTCCCAGGCCACCGCCTCGGCCTGGGCCGGCAGCCAGCGCAGGAAGATCGCCAGCGCCAGGATCAGCAGCGCGAGCGCGATCCAGATCGCAGCGTGGAAGGCCGGCATGAAGGCGGCGATGCCCGCGTCGCGCAGCGCCTGTGCCTGCTCGGGGGTGATCCCGCCAGCGGCACCCAACTGTGCCGCCAACTCGAACGTGGCTCCGACGCTGTCCGTCGCCGCGGCCCGCACCGGATCGGGCATGGGCGTGCTGGCCAGGACTGCGGCCATGTCCCGGGAGTAGACAGCGGCCACGACCGACGACATCACGGCCACGCCCAGGGTGGCGCCCACCTGCCGCACGGTGTTCTGCACGGCCGACCCCGCACCCGACCGCTCCGGCGGGGTCGCCAGTGTCATGCGGGTGGTCGAGGGCGCGACCACGTTGCCCATCCCCAGCCCGAAGAGGAACGGCATCAGCACGAGCGCCCACACGGGCGTCGTCAGCGTCAGCCTGCTGAACAGGAACATCGCCGTGGACGCCAGCACCAGGCCCACCGGGATGACCCGGCGCGCCCCGAACCGGGCCACCATCCGGCTACTTCTCGGCGCAGTCAGCAGCTGCCCGAACGCGAACGGCACGGTCAGCGCGCCGGACTGCAGCGGCGACCATCCCCGCGCGACCTGGTAGTAGAACGCCAGGAAGATCAGCGATCCCGACAGCGCTGCGAACGTCAACGAGGTACCCGCCAGCGGGGTCGAGAACGACCTGATGGAGAACAGGCTCAGGTCCATGGACGGATGGTCGGTCCGGGCCTCGTACACGAGGAACCCCACGAGGATCGCCACCCCCAGCCCGATCCAGGCGTAGGTCATCGGGTCGTCCCAACCGGCCTCCTGGATCCCGTAGACGAGGGCCATCAGGCCCACCACCGACAGCACCAACCCCACCGGATCGAGCCGCCCGGGATCGGGGTTGCGCGACTCCGGCACGTTGGCGAGGATCCCGGCCACACCGACGATGATGATCGGGACGTTGATGAGGAACACCGATCCCCACCAGAAGTGCTCCAGCAGGAAGCCGCCGAGCAGCGGCCCCAGGGCCACGGCCCCGCCGACGGCAGCGGCCCAGATGCCGATCGCCCGGCCGCGCTCCTCGGGCGGGAAGATCACGGTGATCATCGACAGCGTCACCGGCAGCACCGAGGCCCCGCCCACCCCCATCAGGGCCCGGGCGGCGATCAGCTGCCCCGGCGACTGGGCGAACGCGCTGAGCACCGAGGCCCCGGCGAACAGGCCCAATCCGAGGATGAGGATCCGGCGCCGGCCGTAGCGGTCGCCGAGCACGCCCCAGGTGAACAGCAGGGCTGCGAAGACCAGCGAGTAGGCGTTCACCGCCCAGATGAGCTGGCTCTGCGTGGCCCCGAGCTCGACCTGGATCGTCTTGAGGGCGACGTTGAGGACGGTGTTGTCCAGCACGACCACCAGGAGGCTCACGACCAGCGCCCCAAGCGCCCGCCACCGGTGCGGGGTCACGCCGGAGCGGTCGTGGCGGCCGCCGAGCTGCGCAGGTCCCATGGCGGCGCCAACATCCGAACAGGTGTGGCCATTCCCCGATCGGGGTATCACCGCACTGGCCAAGTCGGCTCCGACATGTCACCATTTCGATCGTCCGGGGACTCGGCTCGCGAGCCTCGAGATGGGAGCAATCCGAATGTCCACGTCCGCCTCGTCAGGCGCCCCCTTCCACATCCCCGCTGCCAGCGGACCCGCCCTCTACGGCGCGGCGCCGAGCGGTCGGCGCATCACAACCCGCGACCTGATCGCGGCCAAGGCCCGCGGCGAGAAGTGGCCCATGATCACCGCCTACGACGCCCTCACCGCACGGCTCTTCGACGAGGCAGGCATCCCCGTGATGCTGGTCGGCGACTCCGCGGCGATGGTCGTGTACGGCTACGACTCGACCGTCCCAGTCACGGTCGACGAGCTCCTCCCACTGGCCGCCGCCGTGGTGCGCGGCACGTCGCGCGCCCTCGTCGTGGGCGACCTGCCCTTCGGCTCCTACCAGGCCTCCCCCGAGCAGGCGCTGCACACCGCTGCGCGGTTCATGAAGGAGGCCGGCGTCCAGGCGATCAAGCTTGAGGGCGGCTCTCGCGTGCTCCCCCAGGTCGAGGCCCTGGTCGGAGCCGGCATCCCGGTGATGGCCCACCTCGGGCTGACCCCGCAGTCGGTCAACCAGTTCGGCGGCTACCGCGTCCAGGGCCGCGGCGAGGACGGCGACGTCCTCATGCGCGACGCCAAGGCGATGGAGGCCGCGGGCGCGTTCGCAGTCGTCCTCGAGGTCGTGCCCAGCGAGCTGGCCGAGCGGGTCACCGCAATGCTGTCGATCCCGACGATCGGGATCGGCGCCGGCGCGGCCACGGACGCCCAGGTGCTGGTCTGGCAGGACATGGCCGGGCTCACCCCGGGTCGCCCGCCGAAGTTCGTGAAGCGGTACGCCGATGTGGGTTCGGTCCTCTCCGGCGCTGTCCGGGAGTGGGCCGGCGAGGTGGTCGCCGGGACCTACCCCGGCCCCGAGCACCAGTACAGGTGAGGCAGGGGCAACACCGCGGACGCGGCGGCCCGCGCCACCACCGTCGTCTCCGACTCGTGGCTGCGACTCGTGGCTGCGACTCGTGGCTGGGACGCGTGGCTGGGACGCGTGGCTGGGACCCGGTCGCACGCATCGGAGGCGATCAGACGGGTTCCCAGGTGTGCACCGGCGCATTGCTGTGCATGCGCTCCACGTACTCCAGCGTCATGCGGCGCAGCGCCTCCCAACGGCCCAGGCCGTGGGACTGGAGGGTGTGGACTGCCTCGACCTGCCACGACGCCCCGTTGCGCCCGGAGAGGCACCTGCCCTCGATGATGCCCAGCAGCCGTTCGCGGACGGCATCGTCCACCCGCAGCGTCGCCAGGCCCTCGTGCGCGAGTGGGAGGAGCCTGCGCAGGACGAGCTCGGGCACCGGTACCTCGCCCATGCCGGGCCAGTAGATGACTGCGTCGATGCCCCGGGTTGCGGCGTTGGTGAAGTTGTCCTCGGCGGCTCCGAACGACATCCGCGACCAGACGGGCCGGTCCTCGTCGGCCAGCGCCCGCATGGCTCCGAAGAAGAGCGCGGCGTTGGCCAGGATGTCGACCACCGTCGGCCCGGCGGGCAGCACCCGGTTCTCGACGCGCAGGTGGGGCACGCCGTCCACGACGTCGTAGACCGGCCGGTTCCAGCGCCAGACCGTCCCGTTGTGCAGGCGCAGCTCAGCCAGCGACGGAGTCCGCCCGGCCTCCAGCTCCAGTACCGGATCCTCCTCGTCGAGCACTGGGAGGAGGGCCGGGAAGTACGTGATGTTCTCCTCGAAAAGGTCGAAGACGCTGTTGATCCAGCGCTCCCCGAACCACACCCGGGGACGCACCCCCTGTGCCTTCATCTCCGCCGGGCGGGTGTCGGTGGCCTGCGTGAAGAGCGCGATCCGGGTCTCCCGCCACAGCTCGCGGCCCAGGAAGTACGGCGAGTTCGCGCCGACGCCGAGCTGCACCGCAGCCAGGCACTGCGCTGCGTTCCAGCTCGGCGCGAAGTCGTCCGGGCTCACCTGCAGGTGGAACTGCGCACTCGTGCAGGCGGCCTCGGGTGCGATCGAGTCGGCGTACGTCTCAAGCCACTCCGGACCACCCCGGATGTCGATGTGCAGGTCCTCACCGCGGGCCAGCAGCATCTGCTCGTCGAGCAGGGCGAACCGCGAGTTGCTGCTGATCGACTCGGGGGTCAGGTCCTCCGGGCGCAGCGTCGGGAGGATCCCAATCATCACCATGCCCGCGTCCGCCCTGTGTGCGGCCTCGTCGGCGGCGTTGAGCTGGGCCCGGACGTGCCGCTCGTAGCGGACCGCACCGTCGCCGGCGAGCGTGTGCGGGGGCACGTTGATCTCCAGGTTGAACCGACCGAGCTCCTGGACGAATGCAGGGTTGTCGATGCTGGCCAGCACCTCGGCGTTGCGCGGCGCCGGCCATCCAGCGCCGTCGATCAGGTTCAGCTCGACCTCCATGCCCGTCATCGGGCTGTCGACCGTGAACCGCGACTCGGCCAGCATGCGGGCGAGCACGTCGAGGCAACGATGCACCTTGCCCCTGTAGCGCTGCCGGTCCTCACGAGTGAACGTGCGGCTGGCCACCTCCTCGCCCATGGGCACAGCCTGCCCCATGGACGCCCATTCAGGCCACGTGATTCCCCCGCGACGCGGCACTGGGGCTGCCCGCCGGCGACCCAGCCCCGGCCTGCAGCTGCTCAGCTGGTGACGTCCCTGCGCTGGAACCGCACCCACGCCAGCGCCAGGAACACGGCGATGTACCCGGCGTCGACGGCGAGCCCGCGGCGCATCTCGTCCCAGAAGATCGGGTCCCGGAAGGCGTCTGCGAACGCCAGCCAGTGATGGACGAGCAGCCATGCATGGAGCCAGTCGAGCTGGGAGATGCCGTCCAGGATCCACATCGTGGTCGAGACGATGGTCACCGCGACGGTCGCCCCGATCGGCTGCTCGGTCAGGGTCGAGATGAACAGCCCGATGGCGGCCAGGGCCGCCAGCCCGGCGCCCACGTGCAGGACAGCCACCGCGAGCCGGCCCAAGGCGGCCGCGAGTCCCACCTGGGTGCCCGACAGCAGGGTGATCGGTCCCAGTCCGAAGAGGGCTCCACCGATGGCGACCCCGGTCAGCGCCACGACGAGCACGCCGAAGAGCGCGCCCAGCACCAGTGAGGCGTACTTGACGGCCAGCAGGCGCCCGCGCTCAACCGGGACCGTGAGCAGGTAGCGCAGCGTCCCGATGTTGGCCTCGCCCGCGATTGCGTCGCCGGACAGGGTCGCGACGGCCAGGGGAAGGAAGAGGCCCGCCTCCACGCCCATGGCTGCGAGCGCGACGAAGATCCCGTTCGACGTGATCTGGGCGAAGAACCCAGCGCCCCGGTCCCCGCCCCCTGACGGACCCGTGGCATGGACAGCCAGCGCGATGATCACCGGCACGGCCGCAAGGGCCAGGATGCCTGCCTGGTTGCGCCGCCGGCCTGCGATCAGCCGCGCCTCGGAGCGCAGCAGCCGCAGCGAGGCGGCGAGGTTGCCGGCCCCCCGCGAGGCTCCCCCGGACTGAGGCTCGGGGCGGACAGGCACCGGCGCACCAACCGCTCTCCCGGTCACGCCGAGCCGGCCGTCATCGGCTGACATCGAAGCCCTCCCCGGTCAGTGAGACGAACAGGTCCTCGAGGCTGGGCGCCCGCATCGTGAACCCGCGCACGCCGACGCCGGCTTCGACCAGCGCCCGCACGATGGCCTCGGCGGCCAACCCCCCGGGCTCGCCCCGCGCCCCGTTCGGGCCTGCCGTCACCTCGCCAAGCCCAAGCGCCCGCAGCACCTGGGCGGCCAGGTCCGGCGAGTCGGTGAGCACCTCTGCGACCGGCCGGGATCCGGCCTGCACCTGGGCGACGCTGCCCTGCGCGACCAACCGACCCTCCCGCATAATCCCCAGGTGCGAGCAGATCTGCTCGATCTCCGACAGCAGGTGGCTGGACACCAGGATCGTCGCGCCCTCGTCTGCCAGCGAGGCGATGAGCGAGCGGACCTCGCGGGTGCCCTGCGGGTCCAGGCCGTTGGTCGGCTCGTCGAGCACCAGGAGGTCGCGCGGGGCGAGCAGCGTGGCGGCCAGCGCGAGGCGCTGGCGCATGCCCAGGGAGTACGCGCGGTAGCGCTTCCGCGCGGCCGGCAGCAGTCCGACGCGATCCAGGGCCCCGTCGATGCGAGCCCTCGAGGTCGCCGGATCGGCCAGCCGGTCGGCGGCGTCGAGCCGAACCAGGTTCGCCCGGCCGGACAGGTACGGGTGGAAGGCCGGGCCCTCGACGAGCGACCCGACCCGGGGCAGGACCTCCCGCGCGCCCCCCGGCATCGCCTCCCCGAGCACCTCGATGGTCCCGGCGCTGGCGTGGACCAGGCCCAGCAGCATGCGGATCGTGGTCGTCTTGCCAGACCCGTTCGGCCCCAGGAACCCGTACACGGCTCCCCGGGGGACACTCAGGTCGATTGCATCGACGGCGGCCTGAGCGCCGAATCGCTTGGTGAGCCCATGGGTGGTGACCGCCGCCCTGGTCCCGTCCGCAGCAGTGGCGCGGGTCATGGCGCCGGTGATCGCACGGGCCGGCGCCGCATCGGCCCGGGGTTCACTTCGAGCGCATGGTTCACCGCTTCGCCAGCGCCGCGTACAGCGCCTCCGGGGCGACCGCCCCGGCAGCCATCACCCCGTCGTCGGTGACGAGCGCGGAGAACAGGTTGCCCGAGACCAGCCAGCCCGAGCCCCAGTCCCCGGAGACCCGCGGGACAGCCGAGAGCAACGCCATCACATCCACGTCCCGGCCGGGAGTCCCGCCCTGCTCGCCGAGCCTGGCGGCGACCTGGTCCATCGCGACCGGTCCGACCACCACGCGGCTCCATCCGGTGCCCACGACGGCTGGCTCGTCGGATGGCTCGCCAGTCCCTTCACCGTCGCCCGCACCGGCAGCAGGCACCTGACGCACGGTGCGCTCGGTCACGGTCGCCCCCGGCGGAGGGGTGAACTCGAAGTTCGCCGCATCGGGCTTCGAGTAGTCGATCGAGGTGAACGCAGCCTCGAAGGCAGGCTCGGCGGTCTTCGTGGACTCCACCCGCACGCGCAGCGGGATCCGGGTCTCGGCGTCGATCGCGATGGCGACCCGGGACACGAGCGTGTCGGCCTGCTCGGGGGTGAGGATGAGCTCGTACGCGTCGCGCCCGGCTACCTCGGCGACCCCGGACGTGGTGACCTCCGTCGTGCCGTCCAGGGCCGCAAGGGCCAGCCGCGCGGCCTCCTCGGGCGTCTTCGGCAGGTCGGTGGCGTCGGGCACGTGCGACTGGGTATCGCCGTCCGCCTCGGGCAGCTCGTAGCGGACAGCTTCGGCATCGGCGCTGGACCAGGTCCACAGCGCCCGGCCATTCCGGATGACGTCGGTCTCGGCCGCCTGGCCCAGGAGGGCCACCCTGGCGCGCTCGGGTCCGTCGTACCAGACCCGCAGCGTCTGGGAGCCGCTGGCCAGGGCTTGCAGCCCTGAAGCGCCGGTGGCTTCGAACGGCAGCGCAGGCAGCCCGAGGTCTGCGTGCGTGACGACCGTGCCAGAGAGCGCAGTCGCGTCTGGCTGCTGCAGGTCGACCAAGAGCTGCTCAGCCGAGCGCGGCGGTAGGCCGTCGTCCGCCGCGGCACCCATCGTGCCGACCACTGCCCCGCCGACGAAGAGGCCAAGGACGGCTCCGGCCACGGTCCACCGGCGCCGGTTTGCGGATTCGAGGTTCCCCATGGGTCCATGATGGACCGACCTGCCGGCTCGCGCGCCCGCGCGTGCATGCTGATGGCGGGCCCGGCGCCTGACGATCTGCGAGTCAGTCCCCCTCGTCGGGGTCGTGCCAGCGCGGATCGCGATCCCATGCCTCCGAGCGGGCCTTGGCCCGCTTCAGGGCCTCGGTCGCCTCCTCGGCAGTGCGATAGGGACCCAGTCGCTCAGCGTGCGCGCAGCCCTCGTCCGGCTCTACTGCCATGTGGGTAAGGCAGAACCAATAGGCCACCGCGGCCTCCTCCCCGGGAGCCAGCCCTGGAGCAGCTCCGCCCTCCGACGCTACCGCAGCCCCCTGACGACGGTCATGCGTACGCTTGGGGGCATGGCCCTGACCCCCGGCCGCGTCTCACCCCGCCGCCCCGTGCCCGCGCGAATCCCCCGGCCGGAGTACGTCGGTCGGCCCCACCCGACCCCGTACGCCGGGCCTGAGGTCAAGGACGCCCAGACGATCGCAGCCATGCGAGTCGCCGGCCGGCTGGCGGCCCAGGCCCTCGCCGAGGTGGGCCGCGCCATCGAGCCCGGGGTCACGACCGACGAGCTGGACCGGATCGGCCACGAGTTCCTCTGCGATCACGACGCGTACCCATCGACCCTGGGCTACCGGGGCTACCCGAAGTCGCTGTGCACCAGCCTCAACGAGGTCATCTGCCACGGGATCCCCGACGACACCGTGCTGCGCGACGGCGACATCTGCAACATCGACATCACCGCCTTCATCGGGGGCGTGCACGGCGACACGAATGCGACGTTCCTGGTCGGCGATGTGGCCGAGGAGGCGCGCCTGCTGGTGGAGAGGACCCGGGAGGCGACCATGCGCGGGATTCGTGCGGTGCGCCCGGGTCGTCCGATCAGCGTGATCGGCCGCGTGATCGAGTCCTACGCCAAGCGGTTCGGCTATGGCGTCGTGCGCGACTTCACCGGCCACGGAATCGGCACCGCCTTCCACACCGGACTGGTCATCCCGCACTACGACGATCCGAGGACCGACACCGTCATGCTGCCCGGGATGACGTTCACGATCGAGCCGATGCTCACGCTGGGCACGTACCACTACCGCATGTGGAAGGACGGCTGGACGGCCGTCACCGCCGACGGACGATGGACCGCGCAGTTCGAGCACACCCTCCTCGTGACGGACGCTGGCGTGGAGATCCTCACGCTGCCCTGACCTCGGGCCTGTCCGACCACGCCGCAAGTTCGCCTCCCTGACCTACCATGAGGTATGGCCCGCTGGCTGACCGAGGAGGAGCAGAGGTACTGGCGCGGCTGGATCGCCGCCAGCATGCTGCTTCCTGATCGGCTCAGCCGCGACCTCCAGCAGCTGCACGGCCTGACCGGCACGGACTACCAGATCCTCGTGGAGCTCTCGGAGTCCCCCGGGCGCCGGATGCGGATGAGCACGCTGGCCGACCGCACGCTCCTCTCGCGAAGCCGACTGTCCCACCAGATCGACCGCATGGCAAAGGCCGGCCTGGTCCAGCGCCAGGAGTGCCCCGAGGACCGGCGCGGCAGCTACGCGGTGATGACCGAGTCCGGCTGGCAGGCGATCGTTGCGGCGGCACCGGACCACGTGGAGAGCGTGCGCCGACACCTGCTCGACCAGCTCACGCCCGAGGAGTTCGAGGCGTTCGGGCGCGCATGCATCAAGGTCGCCGATGCGCTCAAGGAGTAGGCCTCGCCCGACCAGGTCCGATCCCTAGTCAGCCGGTGAGTCCCCTCCGGCCCCTGGTGCCGGACGCTCGTCGGCAGTTCGCGTCCCCTCGACCGACGCATCGGCCCCGGCGTCGTCCGCCCCTGCGTCGTCCGTCCCTGCCTCGTCGGCCCCGGCGTCGTCCGCCGCTGTGTCGTCGGCAAGCGCACTGTTGGCACGTCGCAGGCGTCGAGCCACGAACCACGCCGCGATCGATCCGGTGCTGTTGGTCGCCCAGTGCAGGCCCATCGGGGCAAGCACGCTGCCGCTCCAGACGACCAGCATCGCGAAACCCACACCTGCTGCACCCGTGGCCAGGATCGTCCCGACGACCGTCATGGCCTTGGCCCGCAACCCGGCACCGAGCTGGCTGGTCAGCGAGTGCGAGCCGTGCATCTCGAGTGCCGGGAGGATGTGCCAGAAGCCGAACAGCAGCGATGAGCCCACGACCCCGGCGACCGTCCCGAACCTGACCGTGAGCACGCCCAGGACCACCGACCGGAACACGATCTCCTCGAGCATCACCGTCCCGAACGGAAGCTCGATCAGGGACTTGTGGGCCACCTCGGCGCCGGTCGCCCCTGACGTGCGCTCGTCGGCGAACAACGGATGCAGTCGGGGCACGGCCACCCCAGCGATCATCCCCAGCGAGACGATCGCGATGCAGGCCCCGCCCCACAGCAGGCCGGGGATCGGGTTCGTGAGGCCCATCTGGGCCTGCGTCAGCCCCACAACCCCGCCGAACCACACGAACGCGGTGGCCCAGGCCACCGCAAGCGGCAGGTACCAGTGCCCGGCGACGTGGAAGGTCGTGACGCTGGCCAGGAGCATCATGAACAGCAGCACGGCCCATTCCACTACGCAGCCCCCCCGGAGTCGGTGAGCGGCGAGCCAGAGGCGTCCGCGTCGCTGGG
This sequence comes from Candidatus Nanopelagicales bacterium, assembly GCA_049688595.1. Taxonomy (GTDB): domain Bacteria; phylum Actinomycetota; class Actinomycetes; order S36-B12; family CAIYMF01; genus Prado023. The sequence goes on from JBAVLA010000319.1 coordinate 17,208, forward strand.
GTCCGCGTCGCTGACGTCCGCGTCGCTGAGGTCCGCCCCGCTCGGCCAGCCGGGGGTCCAGGGGACGGGCTGCTGGCTTCGGGCACCAGGCGCCCACGGTCGGCTCGCCCGGGCCACCTCGGCCGAGATCAGGTCCTCCACCATCGCCCCGTCGACTCCCCAGCCCGTGAGCGTCGTCGCCGCCCCTGTCCGCGCCGAGGTGATCTGGTCGGCCACCAGGCGGGACTCCGCGATCTGGAGCTCACGCCGGCGCAGCGCGGCTTCGATGCGCTCCATCTGCTCGGCGGTGGCGGGCAGGTCGTATGCCACGGAGACGAACCGCGCGAGGTCCTCCCGGTAGTCATGCCCCTCCGAGCCGAACTGGCCGGGGACCACCGTGATGGCGCTCACGACGTCGGCCGCCGTCACGAAGAACGTCGTCAGCGGCCGCCAGTCCATCTCTGGGGGAATGGCCGGCGGCCGCTTGGAGCGATCCGGGTCCAACCAACCCGGTCGCCTGATGGCCAGGTCGGGACCGAACCGGGTGATCGGGTCGTCGTGATGGCTGACCAGGAGGATGCGCGCCGCGTCCCGGCGAGCCTCCGGCAGCGCGGCGAACTCGTCGAAGGAGTCGACCTCGACCACGACGCCGTCCGGGTCGCTCGCGGCCGGGTCTGCCCGCCACTCCCTGGCCCAGCCCGACTCGTCCGGGGTTCCGATGAACAGGGACCTGGTGATGCCGTGGGGGGCGAAGCCCCGGGCGCCGCGGTGGAGGACGACGTCCTGGACCGCGTGCGCGCCCAGGCTCTCACCGAACACGACAAGACGGGGCCGGACGTCCGCGGGCAGAGCGTCGACGTGCTCCTGCACGAGCCTGATCAGAGCCTCGGTGTTGGCCCGCCCGACGCGGACGCGGTCCACCGACAGGAACGAGGGCCGCTGTGAGTACTGCGTGGCCACGACCGCGCAGTCGCCTCGGGTCAGGTACTCGACGGACTCTGCCATCACGTAGTTGACGTAGCCCGTGCCGGTGGGCGCGCACAGGACGACCACCGACCGTTCGAAGGCCCCGAGCTCGGCCATCTCGGCGATGGCCATCCGCGCGCGCTCGTCGGGGGTCGCGGCCGCGCCCAGCGGAACGTAGACGCGCACCGGCTCGGCCGCTGCGGAGCCCATGACGCCGGCGATCTCGGCCGTCGAGAGGGCCACGCCCGCGAACCGCCTGCCCTCTCGGCTCATGGTCTCCCAGGCGACGCTGCTGGCCGGTCCACCGGAGACATGCAGGTTGTCCGGGGCGACGGCGTGCAGGGACTCGACGGCCGACCCAGCGCGCTCAACGTTCCGGTAGAGGTGCTCGACGCCCTGCCACACCCCTGCGCTGAGGCCGGCCAAGCACACCGCGTGCCCGAATGCGCGCCCAACCTGGGGGTAGACCGACGGCTCGAGAAGGGCGCAGATCCCGCTGGCCAGCAGACCCTCGACCCTGCCAAGGGTGATCAGCCCCAGCGCAGTGGCCACGCCGGAACCCACGTCGGAGGCGTCGAGCGGGGGCGGCCGCTCACCGGTGATCCGCGCGCGGCGACCGCGCTCCCTGCGGAGCTGGGCTATGGCCAGGGCACTGCCCGAGACGACCGTGAGCCCGTTGCCCAGGGCCCGACGCCGCCGCCGCGATAGCCCAGAATCGTCGATCATCGTGTAGGCGGCGTCAATCAGGGCAGTCGCGATCGATCCAGCCCAGGAGACGACCTCCCATTTCTCGAGGTAGGTCCGGACCGTGCCCTTGACGACCGACTCCCCGGGCGTCTGGACCATGAGGGCCCGGATCGGGCCGGCAGCCAGGGCCGAGGCGGCATAGCTGCCGTAGGCGACGGCCCGCACCCGTCTCCGATAGGCCGGTACCGGATCAGCGCCCGGGGGCAACTCCCTGGGCATGATCCGGGCTCCCGCCACCGATGCCACAGCCCACAGGGCGGACTGCGACGAGGCCAGCAACCCGTAGTTGACCGTGCCGGTCAACCCCGTGGCCAGTGCCTGCCCGACAGTCGTGCGCGGCATCAGGCTCCGGCCGAACGTGCGACCCGTCGCCCCGATCGCGGCCATGAGCGCCGTGCGCTCGGCCAGCGTGGAGCCGAGGTCCTCACGCAGCCAGGTGCCTGGCATGCCCCTCACACCTGGCCCGATCCCGGCGCACCGGAGGCTGATCTGCCGCTGAGCCGGTCGGTGGAGGTGCTGGTCGTGGTGGCTCCGGTGGTGGCGGCCGCTGCTGCTGCGCTGGCGGCGGCCTCGGCTTGTGCGTGCGCTGCCCGGCGCGCGGCTGCACCTCGACGCGCGGACAGGTCCATCGCCTTGACCGCGGTGCTGATCAGGATCAGGTCGATCACCATCTGCGAGGTCACGACCAGGCGAGCCAGGTCGGTCACGGCAGAGATGTCGCCGAATCCGACCGTGGCCAGGATGGTCACGGAGAGGTAGACGCCAGCCACCTTGTCGATCGGTTGGGTGAAGGAACCCGGATCTCCAGTGGAGAGCGAGACGTAGAGGAAGGCGAAGAACGCCAGGAACATCCCGAAGACCAGGGCCAGCGCCTCGACAGCCGCAAGTCCGGGGTGGGGAGCCCGCGAAACGCGCATCATCTGCCGGACGAAGGTGACCCCGAGCAAGGTCAAGCCGAGGACCGATCCCCAAGCCACTACCCGCGCCGTGTCCTGGCCCGTTATGGGGATCGCCGCGTAGACGAGGAGGGTCACGGCCACGACGCCGACCGAGCGCAGCAGGGCGAAGAAGACCGTCCAGCGAGGAAGGGTCACCCCGCCGGCTGCGGTCTGGATCACTCGTTCATGCTGCCCGGAGCCGATCCGTCCACCCACCGCAGCACCTCCAACCACTTGGGAATGCGCACGACGCCCGCGGCCAGGCCAGACTGGCCCCAGCGTATCGGTCAGATCCTGCGGGCCGTCGGGCGAGCGAACCGCACCGACCGGTCAAGCCGCGTCCCGCCCGTGGCCGAAGGTCCCGTGCCCTCGTCACATGGCTCCGAAGGCAGACACAGTGAAGAGCACGGCCACGACCGCCTCGATCCCACCGATCACGGCTGGGCGCAGCCCGGGCCGGAGGACGACCGCGCGGAGCAGCGCCGGGATGAACCCCAGCAGCCACCACGGACTGAGCGGGGCGGTTCCGGCCAGGGCAGCGCCGTGCCAGGCCAGGTTGGCCACCCGGTAGCCCTTGACCCCCGCTTCGCGCAGCAGCGACTTCACGTGCAGCACCGAACCTGACAGGTAGGCGGCCACGACTGCCGTGCAGGTCAGGGTGGCGCCGGCCAGGGAGCCGCTCAACTCGGGCAGTCCCGCGACCACGCCCACCGTCAGGGGCACCGCGACGACGGCTTGGCCGATGAGCAGCAGGTCGTTGGCGAGGCTGCGCTCGCCCCGGTCGGATGCGACGCGCAACCCGGCGGTCCAGAGGATCATGAGCACTGCGGCGGCTGCCAGCAGCCATGGCCGCGTCGCCATCAGCGGCACGCCAAGGGCCGCTGTTGCCAAAGCCCACGGCACCGCTCGGCCGAGCTCACGGCGGGCGCGGCGGGTCCAGCTTCCCCGACGAAGCCTCGCCGTGAGCGCCCGTCCTCCGAAGTAGCCGACCGGATAGGCGCACACCCACGCCAGGCCGAACACCCACCCGGCCCGACTGGTGCCGGAGACCGCGAAACCGGCCATGACTGGCACGACGAGGAACGCCCACGCGCCGTGCTGGGGCGGTACGTAGGCCGACCAGGTGGGGCGGCCCCGGGCTGTGCGACGCACTTGCGGGGCCGCTTGCCCCGCACTGGCGGCGGCCGTGGTCGGGTCGCCCCGATCCGCAGATGGAGACGACGGCAGTGGAGCCAGCTCGTCCATGTGCCCAATCTTCGCGCACCCCGGGTGCGGTCGGTCCCCGACGACCGCATCCTCATGCTGCCCGCGCAACTGGCTGCGATTTCTCCAACGCCTAGGTTGCCGAATTCCGTCTGCGCGTTAGTATTCGGCACATGCGCATCGCTGACGACGTGACCGCACTGATCGGCAACACCCCGCTGGTTCGCCTCAACCGGGTGACGGACGGAGCCGGCGCCACCGTCCTGGCCAAGCTGGAGTTCTTCAACCCCGCCCACTCGGTGAAGGACCGCATCGGCCTGTCGATGCTCGACGCCGCCGCAGCAGCCGGCCAGATCGGACCAGACACGGTGATCGTCGAGCCGACCAGCGGGAACACCGGCATCGCCCTGGCGATGGTGTGCGCGGCCCGCGGCATCAGGTGCGTGCTCACGATGCCGGAGACCATGAGCAAGGAGCGCCGGATGCTGCTACGTGCCTACGGTGCCGAGCTCGTCCTCACCCCCGGCCCGGAGGGCATGGGCGGCGCGATCGCCAAGGCACAGGAACTCGCCGACGCCAATCCCAACTACCTCATGCCCCAGCAGTTCACCAACCCCGCCAACCCGGCAATCCACCGCGCAACCACCGCCGAGGAGATCTGGGACGACACCGACGGCACGGTCGACATCCTGGTGGCCGGCGTTGGCACCGGCGGAACGATCACCGGTGTCGGACAGGTCCTCAAGGAGCGCAAGCCCGGCGTGCAGGTCATCGCCGTGGAACCGACTGCGTCCCCAGTGCTGTCCGGCGGGCAGAAGGGCCCGCACCCGATCCAGGGCATCGGCGCCGGGTTCATCCCCGAAGTGCTCGACACGCAGGTCTACGACGAGGTCGTGACGGTTGACGCCGCCGACGCCATGGCGACCGCCCGACGGGCTGCCGCCGAGGAGGGCCTGCTCGTGGGCATCTCGTCGGGTGCGGCGATCTGGGCGGCGCGCAAGGTCGCGCAGCGACCTGAGAACGCGGGCAGGACGATCGTCGTGATCATCCCGTCGTTCGGCGAGCGGTACCTGTCGACGGCACTGTTCGCTGACCTGGCCGAGTAGCCATGATCAAGGGGACCGTCGGAGGGCCGATGCGCGACGCGCTGGCCGACATGCGCCGCGACGTCGCCGCGGTGTTCGAGCGCGACCCTGCCGCGCGGTCCAAGGCCGAGGTGGCCCTGCTGTACTCAGGGGTGCACGCAGTCTGGGCCCACCGTGTCAGCCACGCGCTGTGGCGGCGCAACCACCTGCTCTCGGCGCGGGCGGTCTCCCAGATCGCCCGCGCGGCCACCGGCGTGGAGATCCACCCCGGCGCGACGCTCGGCCAGGGGCTCTTCATCGACCACGGCATGGGCGTCGTGATCGGCGAGACCGCCGAGGTCGGCGAGGACTGCACGATCTACCACGGCGTCACGCTCGGGGGGACGAGCCTGGAGCCGGGCAAGCGGCACCCCACGATCGGCGACCGGGTCACCATCGGCGCGGGGGCGAAGATCCTGGGTCCCATCGAAGTGGGCCACGACTCCCGGATCGGCGGCAATGCCGTGGTCGTCCGGCCGGTCCCGGACAACTCCGTCGTGGTCGGCGTCCCCGGTCAGGTCATCGCCCGGACCAAGCCCCACACCGCCAGCGACAAGCCCGATCTCGAGCACACCAACCAGCCTGACCTGATCGGCAAGGCCGTGGCCAGCCTCCTGGACCGGGTCGACAAGTTGGAGTTCGAGGTCACCGGGCACATCAGCGGGTTCGAACCGCATCCGACCGGGCCGGGGACGTGGCAGGACCAGGAGGATTTCTCCATCTGAGCATGGTGGCGAGGCTTGGCGTCGCTCGGGGGGCCGAGTCGCAGGGCGCTGAGCCAGCGCCCCGGCGTCGGCTCAGCGTGTCATGTGCTCCACGATGCGATCCGCAGCCCTGAAGGCATCAGTCCGGCCCGCAACGACAGCGTCGGCCAAGGCATCCATCTCCCTGTCCCGGCCCACCTCGGCGAAGCGCGCCTGGAGCGCCGACAGGGCGATGCCCTCTATCTCGGTGCGGGCTCGCTGCCTGCGGCGGACCATTCCCTGACCGCTCTCAGCCAGCCAGGCCTGATGCCCTTCGATCGCATCGACCAGCTCCGCCACGCCCTCGCCGCGGGTTGCCACGAGCTTGAGAACAGGGGGCTGCCAGGTCCCCGCCACGCCGGCCGGGCCCAGCGTGATCATCCGGCGAAGGTCCCGGACGGTCGCGTCGGCGCCATCCCGGTCGGCCTTGTTCACGACGAACACGTCCCCGACCTCGAGGATGCCCGCCTTGGCAGCCTGGATGCCGTCGCCCATCCCGGGGGCGAGCAGGACCACGGTCGTGTCTGCCTCCCCCGCGACCTCCACCTCGGACTGCCCCACCCCCACGGTCTCGACGAGGATGGTTGTGCATCGGGCGGCCTCGAGCACGCGGATGGCCTGTGGGGTGGCTGCAGCAAGCCCCCCCAGGTGCCCGCGCGCGGCCATCGACCGAATGAACACCTCAGGATCGGTGGCGTGCTCCTGCATGCGGATCCGATCACCCAGGAGCGCTCCACCGGAGAACGGGGAGGACGGGTCGACAGCCAGCACGCCGACCCGGCGACCGGCCGTACGGTATGCGCGCACCAGCGCGGACGTGGAGGTGGACTTGCCGACGCCGGGCGATCCGGTGAGCCCGATCACGTGCGAGACGCCGGTCGACCCCGCCAACGCGGCCATCAGCTCCCGCAGTTGGGGCGCGCCATCCTCCACCAGGGTGATGAGCCTGCCCACCGACCGCGGGTCACCTTCCCGCGCGCGCCCGACAAGGACGTCGAGATCGACCACCCGCGCCACGACACCACCTCCTGGACCCAGAGTCCCCGGATCCGCATCCCTGAACGCCACGCTCGGCGCAGGCCCGAAGCCTGCATGGGCCTGGGGCCGCCGCCCTTCGACGACCTCGGACGCCCGTGGGTTCCCGACTCAAGCCCTGGGAACCTTGATGATCAGGGCATCGCCCTGACCGCCGCCGCCGCACAGGGCTGCGGCGCCCACGCCGCCCCCGCGCCGCTTGAGCTCCAGCGCAAGGTGCAGCACGAGCCGCGCCCCGGACATGCCCACGGGATGCCCCATCGCGACGGCACCTCCGTTGACGTTGACCTTCTCCGGATCGACGCCGAGCTTCCGGGTGGACACGATCCCGACCGCCGCGAACGCCTCGTTGAGCTCGAGGAGCTCCAGGTCCGCGGGGGTGATCCCCTCCTTCTGGCAGGCGCGAATGATCGCATTGGCCGGCTGCTCGTGCAGCGAGGCGTCCGGACCTGCCACCACACCATGGGCCCCGATCTCGGCAAGCCACTCGAGCCCGAGCTCCTCGGCCCTGGCCCGACTCATGACGACGACCGCGCACGCCCCGTCGGAGATCTGCGATGCCGATCCGGCGGTGATCGTGCCCTCCTTGCTGAAGGCTGGCTTCAGCCGCCCCAACGACTCGATCGTCGTGTCGGCACGAACCCCCTCGTCGATCCGGAACTCGATCGGGTCGCCGCGGCGCTGCGGGATCATCACGGGAACGATCTCCGCATCGAACAGCCCGTCCTTGGCCGCCCGCGCGGCGAGCTGGTGCGAACGCGCGGAGAACTCGTCCTGCTCCTGGCGGGTGAGTCCGTGCCTTGCGTTGTAGCCGTCGGTGGCCGCACCCATCGCCATGTGGTCGAACGCGCAGAACAGCGCGTCGTGGGCCATCGAATCCAACATGTTCCAGTCGCCGTACTTGACTCCCTCACGACTGCCCGGGATGACGTGCGGGGCGTTGGTCATCGACTCCATGCCACCGGCCACCACCACGTCGAACTCCCCGGCTCGGATCAACTGGTCGGCCAGCGCGATCGCGTCGAGACCAGACAGGCAGACCTTGTTGATCGTCAGGGCCGGCACGTCCATCCCGATCCCGCCTGCCACGGCCGCCTGACGAGCCGTGATCTGCCCGGCGCCAGCCTGTATGACGTGCCCCATGATCACGTACTGCACCTGGTCGGGAGCGACGCCTGACCGCTCGAGGGCCGCCCTGATCGCGATCCCGCCGAGCTGGGGGGCGGAGAAGCCCTTCAAGGAGCCGAGCAATCGCCCCATTGGAGTACGGGCGCCCGCGACGATCACTGATCCGGACATGGCGTGCCACTTCCTCTCGACGGCGATCAGGTCCACGTCCCACGATAGCCACGCGACTGGCATCGGGCAGCGTCGACGTTCACCGATGCCGTCGACACTTCGGCCGTCGTCAGGCCCGCAGCGTAGGCTGGCCCACCGAGCGCGGCGATTCCACGCATGATCCGGCAGCCGGCTTCCCGGCCGACGTTCCGACCGACAGGAGGGCGATCCCATGGATGACCGGAGCCCCAACAACCCAACGCAAGCGCTGTCGCCCGGGAGTGCCGCCCTGGGCCCGCTGGTCGAACGGATCGACCATGTCGGTCTGGCCGTGGCCGACCTGGATGCAGCCATCGACTTCTACGCCAAGGTGTTCGGCCTGCAGTCGGTGCATGAGGAGGTCAACGAGGAGCAGGGCGTCCGCGAGGCGATGGTCGACATCGCCGGGTCCGGCTCATACCTGCAGCTGCTGGCGCCGCTGCGCGAGGACTCCCCGATCGGGAGGTTCCTTGCCCGCAGCGGCGAGGGAATGCAGCAGCTGGCCTTCCGCGTCTCCGACATCGACGCGGCCTCGCAGCGCCTGCGGGATGCGGGAGTGCGCCTGCTGTATCCCGAGCCGAAGCGCGGCACTTCGGGGTCGCGGGTCAACTTCGTCCACCCGAAGGACTGCGGCGGCGTGCTGGTGGAGCTGGTCGAGCCGGCGCGGGAACCCGGGGCGCGCTGACGCCACCCACCCGACGTCGCCCACCCGACGTCCGTGGATACCCCGGGGTAGCCTGATCGGAACCCGCCCCAGGGAGGTCCCCGTGAAGCAGATCCTCGACGCGATCCTCGCCGAGGCGCACCGCGAGCCCGGGTTCGCCGAGATCCCCGTGCCCGAGTCGTACCGCGGGGTTACCGTCCACAAGGACGAGGATCAGATGTTCGCCGGCCTGGCCTCGAGGGACAAGGACCCCCGGAAGTCGCTGCACCTGGACGAGGTCCCCGTCCCCGAACTGGGCCCGGGCGAGGCCCTCGTGGTCGTCATGGCCTCAGCGATCAACTACAACACCGTATGGTCGTCGATCTTCGAGCCGATCAGCACGTTCGCCTTCCTCGCCCGATACGGCCGCACGCACGAGCTGGCCAAGCGCCACGACCTGCCGTACCACGTCGTCGGCTCGGACCTCGCCGGGGTAGTCCTGCGCACGGGACCCGGCGTGAACGCATGGCATGCCGGCGACGAGGTCGTCGCCCACTGCCTGTCGGTGGAGCTGGAGAGCCCCATGGGCCACAACGACACGATGATGGACCCGGAACAGCGGATCTGGGGGTTCGAGACCAACTTCGGCGGGCTCGCCGAGATCGCGCTGGTCAAGTCCAACCAGCTCATGCGCAAGCCGGCGCACCTGACGTGGGAGGAGGCCGCGGCGCCTGGGCTGGTGAACTCCACCGCCTACCGGCAGCTCGTCTCCCGGAACGGCGCGGCGATGAAGCAGGGCGACATCGTGCTGGTCTGGGGGGCCTCCGGGGGGCTGGGCTCGTATGCCACGCAGATGGCGCTGAACGGGGGCGCGACCCCGGTCTGCATCGTGTCCAGCGAGGACAAGGCCCAGATCTGCCGGAAGATGGGCGCCGAGCTGATCATCAACCGCGCCGCCGAGGGCTACAGGTTCTGGAAGGACCCGACCACCCAGGACCCGAAGGAGTGGAACCGCTTCGGCAAGCGGATCCGCGAGCTCACAGGCGGCGAGGACGTCGACATCGTCTTCGAGCACCCTGGCCGGGAGACCTTCGGCGCCTCGGTCTACGTGACCCGCCGGGGCGGCACCATCGTGACCTGCGCGTCAACGTCGGGCTTCATGCACGAGTACGACAACCGGTACTTCTGGATGAACCTCAAGCGGATCATCGGGTCACACTTCGCCAACTACCGCGAGGCGTACGAGGCCAACCGGCTCATCGACCGTGGCCGCGTCCACCCGACGCTGTCCAAGACCTTCCCGCTGGCTCAAGCCGGCGAGGCAGCCTTCGAGGTTCACCGGAACCTGCACCAGGGCAAGGTCGGGATCCTGTGCCTTGCCCCGCATGAGGGCCTGGGGGTGCGGGACCCGGAGAAGCGCGAGAAGCACGTCGCAGGGATCAACCGGTTCCGCGGCGTGTAGTGCGGATGGCTCCCCGCCGCCGACTGCGCGGGGAGTCACCGGTCAGAACGAGGCGAGCCACCCCTGCAGGGCACGCGTCACGGCCCCAGGGTCCTCGACCGCCGTGAGGTGCCCAGATGCGGGGATCTCCACGACGCGCGTCGGGCTGCCCCCGGAACGCGCCGCGTCGGCCATCGCCGTGGCTTCTGCCGCGGGCGAGACGGTGTCCTCCGCGCCGTAGATCACCAGGACCGGACGGCCGAACGCTGCGATGTCAGACAACGAGTCGGGACGGGCGGCCATGGCTCGCTGCGCCCAGGCAACACCCGCGGCAGGCTGGGCGCCGATCCACCTTCGCACAGCCGCAACGACCTCGGGCCTCGACTCACGAGTGGTCCTCCCAAGCAGGTTGGGCAGCATCGCGTCGGCCAGTCCCGCGGGCGTTCCAGCCTCCTCGACGGAGGCCGCCACCGCCTGCCGCACTGCGGCGGCGGCAGGCGTGTCGGCGCTGGCCTTGGTGTCGGCGAGGACGATTCCCGACAGGCGTGCGGGGTGCCTGCGCAGCATCGCCATGGTCACGTATCCGCCCATGGAGAGGCCGCCGACAACGGCCTGCTCGATGCCGATCCGGTCCAGCAGCTCGGCCACCGCGTCAGCCATGACATCCACGCTCGGGGCCGCGCCGGCCACCGCGCTGCCACCGAACCCCGGCAGGTCCGGGGTGACGACCCGGAAGCCCGCCTGGGCCAGCGGGCGGCGCTGAGCTGCCCAGAGGGCACTGTCCATTGGGAAGGCGTGCAGCAGCACGACCGGACGGCCTTCCCCGGTCTCGACGTAGTGGAGCATGGAGCACAGGGTAGCGAGCCCGGGCTGGACTACCGTTCGCCCATGGGGCGCAAGAACCGGCGGCGGGACGATCCGACGCCCCTGCGCCCGATCGGATGGATCGCTCCGGTCCAGTCCCACGCCGACGGGGACTGGCACGTGCGCCCGATCCCGGGCGCTGCGGCGAACAAGACCTACCGATGCCCCGGCTGCGACCAGGAGATCCAGCCGGGCAGCGCGCACGTCGTGGCGTGGCGCGCCGACCGCCACGACGGCGGGGAGGCCAGGCGCCACTGGCACACGCCCTGCTGGAACGGCCGGGATCGGCGACGGCCGAGCCGCTGAGCTCCGGCGTCGTCGTCAGACCGAGCGGCCGCCGGGGCGCACCTTGGGATCCGACGCTCCATCCGATCCGGCCTCAGCCGGCCATGCGATCAAGCTCGTAGAGCGAGAATGCAGCCAGCGTCGCGGCATCGACTATGTCGCCGTTGGCGACCATCTGGCGGAACTCGGGCTCGGCCACATGCCGATGGTCCATGTCCTGCTCGGAGTCCTCACGCCCGGTCGGCCCAGAGGTGAGGTCCTCGGCCAGCCACACCGTGAAGCCCTGGGAGCAGAAGCCGTACGCCCCGAAGAGGTGCCCCAACGGTCGCATCAGCCCGGCGCGCAGGCCCGTCTCCTCCGCGAGCTCGGATCGGGCCAGCTCCTCGGCGGTGCCACCGGGTTGACCGGCTCCCCAGCTGCCCTGCGGGAACTCCCACGCCCGGCGCCGCACGGGATAGCGGTACTGCTCCACCATCCAGAACCCCTGGCGGTCCACCGGCACGACGAGGGCGAAGTCGGGCTTGTCCACGACCCCGTAGGACCCCGACGTCCCGTCTCCCCGCTCGATCGTGTCCTCGCGGACGACCATCCACGGATTCCGGTAGACCTCGCGACTGCTCAGTTGGCGCATGACGACATTGTCACTGCCCGGACGGCCTGTGCACCCGTACTCCCCACCACCCCGGACGGAACGTGGCACGCCCCGGCGGGCCTACGCTTGCCCGCGTGACCCGAATCTCCGCGAACTCGGTCCTGCCGGCCAGGCGGCACCCCGTGTCGCTGCTCACGGAGGACGGGGTGCGCCTGATCGGGGAATGGTCGCTGCCCGAGGAATCGGAGCCGCGCGCAGTGATCGTCTGGTGCCATCCCCTGCCCACGCACGGCGGGTCGATGGACAGCCATGTGATCCGGAAGGCCGCGTGGCGGCTGCCGGCGCTGGCCGGGATCGCCGTGCTGCGGTTCAACACCCGTGGCACCGCGTCCGCCGCGGGGTTCAGCGAGGGCCACTTCGAGGCGAACGCTGGCGAGGGCCATGACCTGCGCGCTGCGCTCGAGGAGGTCGCACGGCACGGCATGCCCGACCCGTGGGCGGTCGGCTGGTCGTTCGGCACGGACGTGATCCTGCGGTGGGGCAACATCGACCCAGTCGCCGGCGCGATCCTGCTCTCCCCGACCGGCCGGTGGTCCAGCGCGGACGACGTCGCCACATGGGCCTCCTCCGGGCGGCCGCTCGTGGCCCTGGCACCCGAGCTGGACGAGTTCGCCGCACCCGAGGACGTGCGCCTGCGCCTGGCCGGCGTCCCGCAGGCGTCGGTCGTGGCGGTTCCCGGCGCCGAGCACCTGTGGGTCGGCGAGACGTACGTGCGGGTCGCCCTCGATGCGATCTCCGCAACGGTCCTCCCGGGTTCCGCCCCCCTGCCCACGGCCTGGTCGGGTCCGATGCAGCGCTGGAACGACGTTCCCATCCGGCGGACTGGCCGACTGGCCTAGGTCCCGACGAGCGGCCCGGCGTCGTGCCGCCGAGCGGCCCGGCGGTCCTTCCGGCACGGCCCCGGGCCGATCCCCTACCTGGCGTGGCTCCGGAATCCCCGGCCCGTCTTGCGGCCGAGGTAACCCGCTGTGACCAGGTGCTCCAGCATCGGCGCCGGCGCGAAGCCGGGCTCGCGGAACTCCCGGTAGAGCGTCTGCTGGATCGCAAGGGAGACATCGTTGCCGACGACGTCGAGCAACTCGAAGGGCCCCATCGGCAGGCCGCACCCCATCTTCATGGCCAGGTCGATCTCATCGGCCGTCGCGTAGTGGGCCTCGAGCATCTTAACGGCGTCGTTGAGGTACGGGAACAGCAGCGCGTTGACGATGAAGCCGGCCCGGTCGCCACAGTGGACGGCGTGCTTGCCTGTGCGTCGGCACACCTCGGCAGCCGTGGCGACCACGTCCGGGGCGGTCGAGACATGGGCCACGACCTCGACCAGGCGCATGATCGCGGCGGGGTTGAAGAAGTGCATCCCCACGACGTCGGCCGGGCGAAGCGTGGCCGCTGCCATCTCCACCACTGGCAGGCTCGAGGTGGTGGTCGCCAGCACGGCGCCCGGCCTGCAGATGTCGTCGAGGCGAGCGAAGAGGGCCGTCTTGACGCCGATCTCCTCGACGACGGCCTCGACCACGAGGTCCACGTCGGCCAGGTCCTCCAGCGAGGTCGTGCCGGTGACTCGGGCCAGCGCCTCAGCCCGCGCATCCCCGGTGAGCTTCCCCCGCTTCACGGCCTTGTCCAGCGAGCGCTCCAGCCCTGCCCGCACTGCTGCGACCTTGTCCCCGGAGCGAGCGACGTACAGCGTCGGGAACCCGGCCCTGGCGAAGACCTCGATGATCCCGGTGGCCATCGTCCCGGAGCCGACGACGCCGACGCCTTCGACGGGACGCCCGACCGCCTCGGTGGCGGCAGTCGCCGGGGTCCGCGCATCCGGCACCACGATGGAGGATCCCGGCGCTTCGTAGGTGTAGAAGCCGCGCCCGGACTTCCGGCCCTTCATCCCGGCGGTCACCATCTGCTTGATGATCGGCGCCGGGGCGTGCAGCCGGTCGCGCCCCTGCCGGTACATGGTGTCCAGGATCTTGTAGGAGGCGTCCAGCCCGATGAGGTCCAGGAGGGCCAGGGGTCCCATGGGGTAGCCACAGCCCAGCCGCATCGCGGCGTCGATGTCCTCACGGGAGGCGTATCGCCCCTCGTACATCGCCGCGGCGTGGTTGAGGTAGCCGAAGAGCAGCGCGTTGGCGATGAACCCGGCGCGGTCGCCGACCACGACGGGGGTCTTGCCCAGGGACTCCGCGAACGCCACCGCCTCGTCGACGACGTCGTTCGACGACACGACGGTGCGCACCACCTCGATCAACGACAGCACGGGCGCCGGGTTGAAGAAGTGCATGCCGACCACCCGGCCCGGTCGGGAGGTGGCCACGGCCAGCTCAGTGACCGACAGGCTCGAAGTGTTCGTCGCGAGGATCGCGTCAGGCCCGAGCAGGGCGTCCAGCCGTCCCAGGATCTCGGTCTTCAGCACGAGGTCCTCGGTGACCGCCTCGATCACCAGGTCCCGGTCGGCGAGGTCGGCGAGGTCGGTCGTCATCTGGATCCGGGCCAGCGTCGCAGCCCGGTCGTCGTCGGTCGCCTTGCCGCGCGCAACCGCCCGCGCGGTCGAGGCCGCCACCGCCGCCCGGGCCCGATCGAGCTCGACCTCGGACACGTCGACGCCGATCACGTCCATCCCCGAGCGCGCGAGCACCTCGGCGATCCCCGCCCCCATGGTGCCCAGCCCGACCACCCCGACCCTGCTGATCTGGCCCATGCCGATCCTCCTGTCCGGAAGCGCCCATGGCGTGGCCGGTTCCCAGCCCACAGGCCAGTGTGGCACTCCTCGGGTCCCGAAGTTGGCCGTGCCGGTGGACACCGCCAGCGCCGAGGCGGCTCGACGGCGCCCCGTCGCCCTGCCGGTACCCTGTGGCGATGCGGCTGCTGGTTGCGCTCTGCTCGGTGGACTACGTCGGGCGCCTGTCGGCTCATCTGCCGATGGCCACTCGCCTGATCCTGTGCAAGGCAGACGGATCGGTGTCAGTCCACGCCGACGATCGGGCATACAAGCCGCTGAACTGGATGAGCCCCCCCTGCTCGGTTCGCGTGGAGGTCGATGACTCCGGCGCAGGCACCTGGACGGTCACCAACCGGGGCGGCGAGCGGCTGCTGATCAACATCCACGAGGTGCTCCACGACTCCAGCCATGAGCTGGGCATCGACCCGGGGCTGGTCAAGGACGGCGTGGAGGCCCACCTGCAGGCCCTGCTGGCCGCGCAGCCGGCGGTCTTCGGAGCCGGGTGGCAGCTGGTCCGCCGCGAGCACCCCACCGCGATCGGCCCGGTCGACATCCTGTTCCGCGACCACGCCGGCGCGGCCGTGGCCGTCGAGGTCAAGCGACGCGGCGAGATCGACGGGGTCGAGCAGCTCACGAGGTACCTCGAGCTGCTCAACCGGGACCCGCTGCTCGCCCCGGTCAAGGGGTTGTTCGCCGCGCAGGAGATCAAGCCGCAGGCGCGCACCCTGGCCGAGGACCGCGGCATCCGCTGCATGGTCGTCGACTACGACTGCCTGCGCGGGCTGGACGACCCGGAGTCGAGGCTGTTCTGATCGTCCGAAGCCACCCGGGCTGGACTCACCGGCCCTGGGCTCGCCTGCCCTGGGCTCGCCGGCCAGGCGGTCAGCCGCTCGGCAGTCAATGCAGCCCGTGGGCCCTGCGCACCGCCGCGACGACCTTGGCCATCACCGCAGTGGCGTCGTAGTCCTTCGGCGTGAACACCGCCGCGACGCCCTCGGCGACCAGCGCCGCGGCGTCGGCCTCCCGGATGATCCCGCCCACCACCACGGGAACCTCGGCCATCCCGGCCGCCCGCAGGCCAGCCAGCACCTCAGGGACGACGATCATGTGGGAGCCGGAGAGGATCGAGAGGCCCACCACATGCACGTCCTCGGCGACGGCAGCGGCCACGATCTGGGCCGGCGTGAGGCGGATGCCCTGGTAGATCACCTCGAACCCGGCGTCGCGCGCGCGAACGGCGATCTGCTCGGCGCCGTTGGAGTGCCCGTCCAGGCCCGGCTTGCCGATCAGGAACCGCAGGTGCGCGCCGCCCAGCTCCTCGGCCGTCCGCCGGACCTGCTCGCGCACAGCCACGAGGGCCTCGGTTCCGGCCACGATCCCGGAGACGCCGGACACCCCGCTCGGGGACCGGTACTCGCCGAACGCGGCCCGGAGGGTGTCGGTCCACTCGCCCACCGTCACGCCAGCGCGTGCGCACTCCAGCGACGCCGGCATGAGCGATGCCGTCCCAGCGGCCGCCACCGCCAGGGCTTCCCGCGCCGCACGCGCCCGGGTCTCGTCCCGACCTGCGCGCCACGCCCTGATCCTCTCCACCGCTGCCGCCTCGACCGCAGGGTCGATCGTCTGGGTCGCGGTGGCCAGATCCGCCAGCAGCGGATTCGGCTCGGTCGAGGCATACGTGTTCAGGCCCACGACGACGTCCGCACCGGACTCCACCCGGGCGCGACGCGCGGCGTGCGAGGAGACGAGCGCCGTCTTCATGTATCCGCTCTCGACGGCTGCGACCGCACCGCCCATGGCCTGGACCCGGGCGAGCTCCGCCTTCGCCCCGGCCAGGAGCTCGGCGGTCTTGCCAGCCACGACGGCCGAGCCGTCGAACAGGTCCGGGTACTCGAGCAGGTCGGACTCGTAGGCCAGGACCTGCTGGATCCGCAGCGACCACTGCTGGTCCCAGGGCCGCGGCAGGCCCAGGGCCTCGTTCCAGGCCGGCAGCTGGACAGACCTGGCGCGGGCAGCCTTGGACAGGGTCACGCCAAGCATCTCCAGCACGATCCGCTGCACGTTGTTCTCCGGCTGCGCCTCTGTCAGCCCGAGCGAGTTGACCTGGACGCCGTACCGGAACAGCCGCTGCTTGGGGTCGGTCACCCCGTAGCGCTCACGGGCGATCTCGTCCCAGAGCGCGACGAAGGCGCGCATCTTGCACATCTCCTCGATGAACCGCACGCCAGCGTTGACGAAGAACGAGATCCGCCCGACGACCTCGCCGAACCGCTCCGGCGGCACCTGGCCCGAGTCGCGGACCGCGTCCAGCACGGCCATTGCGGTCGCCATCGAGTACGCGATCTCCTGCACCGGCGTGGCCCCGGCCTCCTGCAGGTGGTAGCTGCAGACGTTGACGGGGTTCCACCTCGGGATCTCGGCCGAGGTGAAGGCGATCATGTCGGTGATGAGCCGCAGGCTGGGCCTGGGCGGGAAGACGTAGGTCCCCCGCGCCAGGTACTCCTTGATGATGTCGTTCTGGGTCGTGCCGGACAGCCCGGCCCGATCGATGCCGTTCTCCTCGGCCACCGCCACGTAGAGGGCGAGCAGGTACATCGCGGTGGCGTTGATCGTCATGGACGTGTTCATGCGGTCCAGCGGGATGCCGTCGAAGAGCCGATGCATGTCGCCGATGTGGGCGACTGGGACGCCAACCCTGCCGACCTCCCCCCGGGCCAGTTCGGCGTCGGGGTCGTACCCGGTCTGGGTCGGCAGGTCGAAGGCGACCGACAGGCCGGTCTGCCCCTTCGCCAGGTTGCGGCGGAACAGCTCGTTGGACGCGGTCGCCGAGGAATGGCCCGCGTAGGTGCGCATCAGCCAGGGCTTGTCCTTGGTCGGCATGTCAACTCCCGTATGCGTAGAAGCCACGGCCGGTCTTGCGCCCCAGGTCGCCGGCCGTCGCCATCCTCGTGATGAGCTCAGGCGGGTAGAACTTGGGGTCCGCGGTCTCGGCGTAGATGTTCAGCGACGCCCGTCGCATGACGTCGATGCCGGTGAGGTCGGCCGTGGCCAGCGGGCCCATCGAGTGGCCGAACCCGAGCCTGCACGCGATGTCAACGTCCTCGGCCGTGGCCACGCCGGACTCCACCAGCGCGATCGCCTCGTTGACCAGGGCGGTTATGATCCGCGTCGTGACGAACCCGGCGACATCGCGGTTGACCACGATGCACGTCTTGCCGATCCCCTCAGCCCAGGCCCGGGCACGGGCCAGGGTCTCATCGGAGGTCTTGAAGCCGCGGACCAGCTCACACAGCGCCATCAGCGGGACCGGGGAGAAGAAGTGCGTCCCGACGACCGACTCCGGGCGCGAGGTCGCCGCAGCGATCCGCGTGATCGGGATGGCCGAGGTGTTGGTGGCCAGCACCGCCCCGCCCGGGGCGAGCCGGTCGAGGTCGGCGAACAGCGCCGACTTGACCGCGACGTCCTCGAAGACGGCCTCGACGACGATGTCGGCCCCGGCCACGGCGTCCAGGTCGGTCGTCGTGGTGATCCGGCCCAGGGCTGCGCCGACCTCCTCCGCGCTGATCCGGCCCTTGGCCGCGAACCTCGCCAGGGACTCCGAGATGGCCGCCCGCCCCCTGGCGACCGCGTCAGCGGTGACGTCCCGGAGGATCACGTCATGCCCCGCGACCGCGCTGACCTGCGCGATCCCCGATCCCATGAGCCCAGCACCGACGACCATGACATTGGCCATGCGACCTCCTCGCAACAACGCCCTGCTCGGATGGTAGCGCCTGTGGTTACCCATGGGTAACCTCACGGTCGGGCGACCGGGGAGGGGGGTCAGTCGTCGAAGGGTGAGGGAAGGCTGATCCGTTCGATCTGCGCGCCGATCCCGACCAGGCTGGGCACGAACCCGGCATAGCCGCGCTCGATGTGGTGGATCTCGTAGACGGTCGTGTACCCGTTGGCGGCCAGCCCGGCCAGCACGAGTCCCGCCCCGGCGCGGATGTCCGCGGCTTCCACCGGCGCTCCGGACAGGGCCGGCCTGCCGCGTACGAGGGCGTGATGGCCGTCCGTGCGCACGTCAGCCCCGAGCCTGGTCAGTTCGTTGATGAAGCGGAAGCGGGCCTCGAAGAGGTTCTCCGTGATCATCGCGGTCCCGTCCGCGATGGCGTTCAGGGCGATGAACTGCGGCTGGAGGTCGGTGGGGAACCCGGGGTACGGCAGGGTGATGATGTCGACCGCACGCGGCCGGTCGTCCATCCGGATCCGGAAGCCGGCATCCTCGACGTTGATGACGCCACCGGCTGAGGCGAGCTTGTCCAGCGCCATCTCCAGGTGCCGGCCGATCGCCCCCCGGACGAACAGGTCGCCCTGGGTCATCGCCGCGGCAACGGCCCACGTGCCGGCAACGATCCGGTCCGGGACGGTCTGATGCTCGACGGGGTGGAGCTCGGCCACGCCCTCGACGTCGAGCGTGGCCGTCCCGATGCCGTCGATCTGCGCGCCCATGTCGACCAGCATCTGGCAGATGTCGACGATCTCGGGCTCGCGTGCGGCGTTGTCGATGACGGTGCGGCCCTTGGCCAGCACCGCGGCCATCAGGATGTTCTCGGTCGCGCCCACGCTGGGGAATTCCAGCCAGATCTGCCCTCCGTGCAGGGACTTGGCCTTGGCGACCAGGAAGCCGTGCTGGTTGTCGAACGTGGCACCCAGCCTCTGCAGGCCCGCGATGTGCATGTCCAGGCCCCGGGACCCGATGGCGTCCCCGCCGGGCAGGGCGACGTCCGCGGCCCCCACGCGGGCGATCAGCGGGCCGAGCACGCAGATGGAGGCGCGCATCCGGCGCACGAGGTCGTAGTCGGCCTGGTGGTGCGGGGTCTCCGGCACGTCGATGGTCAACGTCCCGCCGACGACGGGGGACGGTGCGTGGTGCTCGACCTCGCAGCCGAGCCGGCGGAGCAGCTCAGCCATGATCGTGACGTCCAGGATCTCAGGGACGTTGGTGATCGTCGTGCGCCCCCTGGCCAGCAGCGCGGCAGCCATCAGCTTCAGGACGCTGTTCTTGGCGCCCACGACGCCGATCTCACCAGCGAGCCGGTTGCCACCCGTGACCCTGAGCACCTGCTGCATGGGCACATCGTAGGACCGCAGGCACACCCGAGGACGCCGGCGCAGGCGCCCTCGGCGGCTAGGCTGGTCCACGTGGTGAACCTGACCCGCATCTACACGCGCACCGGCGACGACGGCAGCACGGCCCTTGGCGACCTGAGCCGCACGACCAAGAATGACCTTCGCCTGGTGGCCTACGCCGACGTGGACGAGGCCAACAGCACGATCGGCGCGGCCCTGGCCTGCTGCGAGCTTGCCGGCGACGTGCGCGCCGTCCTGCTGCGGATCCAGAACGAGATGTTCGACGTGGGAGCGGACCTGTGCACGCCTGTGGTGGCCGAGCCGGCCTTCCCGCAGCTGCGAGTGGAGGCGGAGTACGTCGAGAGGCTGGAGGCCGAGATCGACAGGTTCAACGCGGACCTGCCCAAGCTGCGCTCATTCGTGCTCCCGGGTGGGACGTCCGCGTCCGCGCACCTGCACATCTCGCGGACCGTGGTCCGCCGGGCCGAACGGGCCACCTGGGAGGCGCTTGCCGAGCACGCTGACTCGATGAGCACCATGCCCGCCAAGTACCTCAACCGGCTGTCGGACCTCCTCTTCGTGCTTGCCCGGCACGCCAACCTCGCCCAAGGCGACATCCTGTGGAAGCCGGGCGGGGAGCGCTTGCCGCCCGGCTGACCCCGGATCATCCGCCCCGGTGCATCACCCTTGCCTCCGAGCCGATCGCGGCCTTCAGCCGGATGCGCGCACGGACCTCCGCCGCCTTCTCGCCCCGGTCGACCGTCCCGTCGGCCATGATCCTCTCCAGCGCCCGCTGCGCCCGGGCCACGTCGATCTCGCCAGCCAGCTCGGCGGTCTCAGCCAGGATCGCGACCTTGTCCTGCGCCACGGAGAAGAACCCCCCGTGCACGGCCGCCCCGATCTCCTCCCCCTCGACCGGCTTGATGCGGACCGCACCGTCGACCAGCAGGGCGAGGATGGGCTCATGGCCCGGCAGGATCCCGATCTCGCCCTCAGGAGTCGTCGCCACCACCATCTTGGCGTTCCCCGACCAGACCGGCCGGTCCATCGCGACCAACGAAACGATCAACTCGCCCATTGCTGTCAGCCCTTCAGCTTGGCGGCGTTCCGCTCGACGTCCTCGATCCCGCCGCACATGAAGAACGCCTGCTCCGGGATGTGGTCGTACTCACCCTCGGTCAGCGCCTTGAAGGCGGCGATCGTCTCCTTGGGATCCACGAACGACCCCGGCTGCCCGGTGTAGGCCTCGGCCACGAACATGTTCTGGCTGAGGAACCGCTGGATCCGCCGGGCCCGGTTCACCAGGAGCCGGTCCTCCTCAGTCAGCTCGTCGATGCCCAGGATGGCGATGATGTCCTGCAGGTCCTTGTAGCGCTGCAGGATCTCCTTGGTCCGGGCCGCGACCGCGTAGTGCTCATCGCCGACGTAGCGCGGGTCCAGGATCCGCGAAGTCGAGTCCAACGGGTCCACCGCCGGGTAGATGCCCAGCTCGGAGATCGGCCGCGAGAGCAC
>JBAVLA010000320.1:0-8320 GCA_049688595.1 Candidatus Nanopelagicales bacterium
CCGCAGACGTCCGCCCCCACCGCCGACGCCGTTTGGGGCGCCGCCGGGATCGGCGGCGGGCGCCCGCGACGGGCCAGGCGCGGGCGTGGGTAGGGTGCCCCCATGTGCCTTGGAGTCCCCGGCCGGATCGAGCAGGTGTGGCAGTCTGCTGGCACCCGGATGGCGACCGTCGACTTCGGCGGCGTGCGCAAGGAGGTCTGCCTGGCCTGCGTGCCCGACCTGGCGGTCGGCGACTACACGATCGTGCACGTCGGATTCGCGATCGCGAGGCTGGACGAGTCCGCCGCACTGGAGACGCTCCGCCTGTTCCAGGCCATCGGGCTGCTTGACGAGGAGCTCGCCGACAAGCGGAGCGTGCAGTCGGTTCCGACCAGCGAACCGTCGGCATCGACTGCGGACTCGGCAGGGGATCCATGGTGAAGTACCTGGACGAGTTCGGCGACGCCGATCTGGCTGGCCGCCTGCTCGACTCCATCGCCGCATCGGCGACCCAACGCTGGACGATGATGGAGGTCTGCGGCGGGCAGACGCACACGATCATCCGCAACGGCATCGACCAGCTCCTCGGCGATCGCATCGAGCTCATCCACGGTCCGGGATGCCCCGTCTGCGTAACCCCGCTGGAGACGATCGACCGGGCGCTGGCGATCGCGGCCAAGCCCGGCGTGGTCTTCTGCTCCTTCGGGGACATGGTCCGCGTACCGGGCTCACGCGAGGACCTGCTCACCGTCAAGAGCCGGGGCGGTGACCTCCGGGTCGTCTACTCCCCGCTGGATGCCGTGCGCATCGCGGAGCAGAACCCCGACCGGCAGGTCGTCTTCTTCGGCGTCGGGTTCGAGACCACCGCCCCCGCGAATGCCATGACCGTGCGGCTGGCCAAGGAGCGCCGGATCAGCAACTTCTCGATGGTCGTCTCGCACATGCTGGTGCCGCCCGCGATCCGGGCGATCATGGACGCACCGACGTGCCGGGTTCAGGGGTTCCTCGCCGCCGGGCACGTCTGCACGGTGATGGGACTGTCGCAGTACCGTCCGCTGGCCGCGCAGTACGGCGTGCCAATCGTGGCCACGGGCTTCGAGCCGCTGGACATCCTGGAGGGCATCCGGCGGGTCGTGGACCAGCTCGAGCGCGGCGTCGCGCAGGTGGAGAACGCCTACCCCCGTGCCGTCCAGCCAGAGGGCAACCCGGTGGCCCAGGCGATCGTGCGGGAGGTGTTCCATCCGTGCGACCGCACCTGGCGGGGGATCGGGACGATCCCGGAGTCGGGGTGGCGGCTGGCGCCCGGGTACGCCGACTTCGACGCGGAGCAGCGCTTCGACGTCTGGGACGTCACGACGGTCGAGTCCCCGCTGTGCCGCTCGGGCGAGGTCCTCCAGGGGCTGATCAGGCCGAACCAGTGCGCGGCGTTCGGCCGGGAGTGCACCCCCCGCTCGCCGCTGGGCGCGCCGATGGTCTCCAGCGAGGGAGCATGTGCCGCGTACCACCAGTTCCGCGGTCTCGGTTCCCCGGTGAGCGCATGATCGGCCCGGCCCAGCCACCGGGTGCACCCGCGAACGGAGCCCCCGCGCCCCAAGTCCCCCCGGCGCCTGCCGGACCGGACCTCGCCGCTTGGGCATGCCCGGTGCCGCTTCGCGACCAGCGGGCGATAGTCATGGGTCACGGCGGCGGAGGCCGGCTCTCCGGGGAGCTCATCGAGCACGTGTTCCTCCCCGCGTTCGACGGCACGGGGTTGGCCAGCGTGCTCAGGCAGCTCGGTGACGCCGCAGTCCTCGACCTGGGCGGGCGCGACGTGGGCACGACGGGCGACGTGGGCACGACGGGCGACGGGGGCGACGGGGGCGACGGGGCCGGAGGACCGCGAGGAACCCGCCTGGCGTTCACCACCGACTCGTATGTCGTGCGTCCGCGGTTCTTCCCGGGCGGGAACGTCGGGGACCTCGCGGTGAACGGCACCGTCAACGACCTGGCAGTCAGCGGAGCCGTGCCGCTGGCCCTCTCGGTCGGGATGATCCTCGAGGAGGGCCTGAGCCTGGCCGAGCTTGGCCTGATCGCCGAGACGATGGGGCGGGCGGCCCGGGCCGCGGGCGTGTCGATCGTCACGGGCGACACGAAGGTCGTGGACGCCGGGCACGGCGACGGGCTCTTCATCAACACTGCAGGGATCGGGCTGCTGCCCGCCGGCCTGGACCTGGGCCCGCACCGCGTGGTCCCCGGTGACCGCGTCATCGTGTCCGGTCCGATCGCGCGGCACGGCATCGCCGTGCTCAGCGTCCGCGAGGGGCTGGAGTTCGGCTCGCAGATCACCACCGACAGCGCGCCCCTGAACGGCTTGGTCCAATCGCTCCTGCGCAGCGGAGCCGACGTCAAGATGATGCGCGACCCCACGCGTGGCGGGTTGGCGGCCACCCTCAACGAGATCGCCAGGGCCAGCCAGATGGGCGTCGAGATCGTGGAGCGGTCCGTGCCCGTCCCTGACGACGTCCGCGCCGCGTGCGGCTTCCTCGGGCTGGACCCGATGTACGTGGCCAACGAGGGACGGCTCGTGGCCTTCGTCCGGGGCGAGGATGCCGAGCTGGCGCTGGACGCGATCGCCTCGCATCCACTCGGCCGGGGGGCGGCGCTGATCGGCCAGGTCGTCGCGACACATCCAGGCATCGTCACCGCCAGGACCGGCATCGGGGGCACGCGCGTGGTTGACCTGCCCCTGGCTGAGCAGCTCCCCCGGATCTGCTGAGGCGGGCCCGGGTTGCTACCCCGCTGCCGGCCGTTGATACCCACCCGGTCGCACACCCGGCGGCTGGGACTCAGGCTCGACCATGGCCGGCAGCAGGATGCGGAATGCCGAGCCGTGGCCGGGCTGCGAAGCGACCTGGACGAGCCCACCGTGGGCAGACGTGATGGCGGCCACGATCGCCAGCCCCAGTCCCGTGCCGCCCAGCTCGCGGGACCGCGCCCGATCCGCGCGGTAGAAGCGCTCGAAGACCCGTGACGCAACATCCGGCGCCATGCCCGGTCCGCGGTCGATCACCTGGACCTCGGCCCATCGTCGCCCCGCCTCGTCGGTCAGGCCCACGCGCGCGACGATCGGTTGATCCGCCGGCGAGTAGCGGATGGCGTTGGACAGCAGGTTGTCGATGACCTGCCGCAGCCGCACCGCGTCGCCGACCACGATCGGCTCGTCCGCATCCGGGTCGATGCCGATCCTGAGGTCCCGCTCGGGGGAGCCAGCGCGGGCGGCCGCGACCGCGTCGGTGACGAGGTCGACCAGGTCGACCGGCGAGCGGTCGAGCGGGCGCTGCTGGTCCAGCCGGGCGAGTAGGAGCAGGTCGTCGACGAGCACCCCCATGCGGGACGCCTCGGCCTCGATTCGTCCCATCGCGTCGTCGAGGGCCGCACCGGGGGGGACGGCTCCGATCCGGTACAGCTCGGCGAAGCCACGCACCGAGGTCAGCGGAGTGCGCAGCTCGTGGCTGGCGTCGGCAATGAACTGGCGCATCCGACCCTCGGACTCCTGGGCGGCCGCCGCCGACTCGCGCGCCATCCGCTCAGAGGCCTGCTGGGCGGCGAACGCCCCCTGCAGGGTGTCGACCATCGTGTTGAACGAGGCAGCCAAGCTGCCGACCTCGGTGCGCGGATGCGCCGTGGGAGCCCGATGCGACAGGTCCCCGGCTGCGATGACGGCGGCGGCGTGCGCCACGTCGTCCAGCGGCCGGAGGCTCCGGCGGACCAGCAGCCAGCCGGCCACTCCGAGGGTGGCCAGCACGGCGATCCCGATCCCCAGCTCGATGAGTGCCAGCCGTCCCACCGTGGCATCGATGGCGCCGATGTCCTGGGCGACGGTGACCGACCCGGAGCCGTCAGCCAGCGGCAGCGTGACCACCCGCCATCGGCTCGCACCTGACTGCGAGTCGACCACATAGGCCTGTCCGTCCAGCTCAGCAGCCGCGGTGACGGACATGTCGCGCAGTTGTGGAGGGTCGGTGATCGTCTCCGACGCCGCCGTGGCCTCGTGCTCGGTGCCCGCGGCGTTCGACACGCGGACGTAGGTGAGGTCCTGCCCCTCCCGCCCATGCTCGAGCGGGCCGAGCCCATCATCCCTGGGCGGCGGCGCGGGACCGCCCGGGTCGGCCATGGCCGTTGCGATCGAGGTGAGCCCGCGATCCACCTCGCCGATCAGGTACCCGCGCAGCGCGGTCACCGCCGCGAACCCGGCCAGCAGCAGGGCAGCCGCGACGAGGGCCAGGAGCAGGCCGACGAGGCGGCTGCGCAGCGGCAGGCCAGCCACCTGCTCGGCAATCCGGCGCCGGGCGCGCCTGGCCATCACGACTCCCGCCATCGGCGGATCGTCCGGGCCATCATCGCTCCCGTGGCAGGCGCAGTACGTAGCCCACGCCTCGCACGGTGTGCAGCAGCCGAGGCTCCGTGGTGTCGATCTTGCGGCGCAGGTAGGAGATGTAGGACTCGACGACCGTGGCCTCCCCACCGAAGTCGTAGTGCCACACATGATCCAGGATCTGCGCCTTGGACAGGACCCTCCCGCTGTTGGCCATCAGGTAGCGCAGGAGCTTGAACTCGGTGGGCGACAGCTCCACCGGCTGTCCGGCCCTGCGGACCTCGTGGGCGTCCTCGTCGAGCTCGATGTCGGCGAAGGTCAGCAGCTCGTTCCCCGGCTCGGCCGCCAGGCCGGCACGACGCAGGATCGCCCGGATCCGGGCCAGCACCTCGCCGAGGCTGAACGGCTTGGTCACGTAGTCGTCGGCGCCGAGGGTGAGCCCCGCGATCCGGTCCTCCACGGCATCTCGGGCCGTCAGGAACAGGACCGGGGACCGCAACCCGTCCTGGCGCATGCGCCGCACGACCTCGAACCCGTCCAGGCCCGGCATCATCACGTCGAGCACGACCAGGTCGGGCTGGAGCTCGGCGACCTGCCGCAGGGCCTGGGTGCCGTTGGCCGCCGTGTGCACCTCGAAACCGGCGAAGCGAAGGCTCGCCGCGAGCAGCTCGAGGATGTTGGGCTCGTCGTCCACGATGAGCAACCGGGCCTCGGCGCTGGCGGGCTGGCCGCCCACCTGGGCACCTGCGGCCTGGTTCGTCGGGTCGAACGGCACGGTCGCACTTGTCATGGCTCAAGCGTAGGGAGGGCTGTCTGCCGAAGGCTGGCAGTTGCCTGTGAGGATCCTGTGAACGCGGCGCGGCCCGGCGGCCGCCGAGCCGCTGGACTGGGAGCAGGTCCCCCGGTCGGGCACAGGCTGCTCCCAGGGTTCTCACAGGTTCACCGGCTTGCATTGGCTCATGGCAAGCACCCACCAGCAGACCCGAACGCACCTGGCGGTCCTGCCCGCCCCGAGCGTGCCACTGGAGGATCGGATGAGCGTGGCCCCCGCTGTCGACGTCGTGATCCCGGTCTACAACGAGCAACTGGACCTGGAACGCAGCGTGCGGCGCCTGCATGCGCACCTGCTGTCCGCCCTCCCCTACTCGTTCCGCATCACGATCGCCGACAACGCCAGCACCGACACGACTTGGGAGATCGCCTCCCGCCTGTCCCGACAGATGCCCGAGGTGAGCGTGGTCCACCTGGCCGCCAAGGGCCGGGGGCGGGCCCTGCGGCAGGTGTGGTCGACCAGCGACGCGGCAGTCCTTGCCTACATGGACGTCGACCTGTCCACCGACCTGGCTGCCCTGCTGCCCCTGCTCGCACCGCTCCTATCGGGACACTCCGACGTCGCGATAGGCACGCGGCTGGGCCGAGGGTCCCACGTCGTGCGCGGCCCGAAGCGGGAGTTCATCTCACGCACGTACAACCTGATCCTGCGCGCCACGCTGGGAACCGGCTTCACCGACGCCCAGTGCGGGTTCAAGGCCATCCGGGCCGACGCAGCCGCGCAGCTGCTCCCCCTGGTCGAGGACCCGGAGTGGTTCTTCGACACTGAGCTGCTGGTCCTCGCCGAGCGCTCGGGGATGCGCATCCATGAGGTACCCGTCGACTGGGTCGACGATCCGGGCACGACGGTGGACATCGTCGACACGGCCCGCAAGGACCTGGCCGGGATCTGGCGGCTCACCCGAGGCCTGGGCAGCGGGCGGATCCCGCTGACCAGCCTGCGCACCCCGACCGACGCCGAGCAGGCCAGCAGCGCCCCCGCCGGGATCCTCGGCCAGCTGGGGCGATTCGCGCTCATCGGGGTCCTCAGCACGATCGCATACGCCGGGCTGTACTGGGTCCTCCGGGCGGCGCTGCCCGCGCAGACCGCCAACGCGCTGGCGCTTCTGGCCACTGCGATCGGAAACACCGCCGCGAACCGATGGTTCACGTTCGGGGTTCGCGGCCGGCCTGACCGGCTCCGGCACCAGGCGCAGGGGCTGGTCGTCTTCGGCCTTGGATTGGCCGTCACCAGCGGATCCCTGCTCCTCCTTGACGCAATGGCACCGCAGACCGCGCGGACCACCGAGCTCGTGGTCCTGACCGCGGCCAACGTGCTGGCCACTGTGATCCGGTTCCTGCTCTACCGCGCCTGGGTCTTCGGCGGGCGACGCGACCCGGTCACCCGACCCCTGACCACGCCCACGACGGAGGCCTCACGATGACCGATGCACCTCGCCCCGACGCAAGCACATCGCCTCCCGCCAGCTCGGGGGGCGCCGCCGAAGCCGCCGCCCCAGCCGCCCAGGCAGGCGTTTGGGACCAGTGGGCCCAAGGGCACACGACAGCCCTGACCGCACCCGCGACCGGGCTGCCCAGCGAGCCGGGAACGGCTCCGGGTGCTCCCCCCGCTCCGTTGGACGGCGGCCGCCCGAGCGACCGGGGGGCCGCCGCAGTCCTGTGGCCGGCCCCGCCGCCGAACGCCTCACCCCGATGGGCCCGCTGGGCGGTGGCTGCGCTGCTGGTCGCGACCGCGCTGATCTACCTGTGGGGGCTCAGCCGCAACGGCTGGGCGAACGCCTACTACTCGGCGGCCGCGCAGGCCGGCGGGGAGAGCTGGAAGGCGTGGTTCTTCGGCAGCTTCGACGCCGCCAACGCGATCACGGTGGACAAGCCGCCAGCCTCGCTGTGGCTGATGGGCCTGAGCGTGCGGCTCCTCGGGTTGAGCACCTGGTCGGTGCTGGCCCCCCAGGCGCTCCTGGGCGTGGCCTCAGTCGGCGTCCTGCATGCGACCGTCCGCCGGTGGTTCGGCGCTCCCGCCGGGCTCATCGCCGGCGCCGTGCTGGCGCTGACCCCCGTTGCCGCCCTGATGTTCCGGTTCAACAACCCTGACGCGCTGCTGGTGTTCCTGCTGGTGTGCGCCGCCTGGGCGATGGGCCGGGCGACCGAGCGCGGATCCCTGCGCTGGATCGCACTGGCCGGCGCCCTGGTCGGGTTCGCGTTCCTGGCCAAGATGATGCAGGCGTTCCTGGTGCTGCCCGGGTTCGTTGCGATGTACGCCCTCGCCGCCCCGATCGATCTGAGGAGGCGGATCGGCCACCTGCTCGCCGCCTTCGCCGCGATGGTCGTCGCGGGTGGCTGGTGGGTCGCGATCGTGGAGCTCTGGCCTGCATCGTCCCGCCCCTACATCGGCGGTTCGCAGACGAACTCGATCGTCGAGCTGATCCTCGGCTACAACGGGTTCGGCCGGCTCACCGGGGACGAGGTCGGCAGCGTCGGCGGTGGCGGCGGCCAGGCCGGGCGATGGGGCGCGACCGGCTGGGACCGGCTGTTCAGCGCCTCCTACGGCGGCCAGGTCGCGTGGCTGCTGCCAGCTGCGCTGGCGATGATCGTGATCCTGATCTGGATCTCCCGACGGAGCGCCCGCACGGACCTCACGCGGGCCGCGGTGCTCGGCTGGGGCGGCTGGCTCATCGTGACCGCAGCGGTGATCTCGTTCAGCCAGGGCATCATCCACGAGTACTACACCGTTGCCCTGGCTCCGGCGATCGGAGCCCTGGTCGGCATCGGCTCGGCCGCCCTCTGGGCACATCGGGAGCAGCTGTGGGCACGCGTCGCCAGCGCAGCTCTCATCGCCGGGACCGCGTGGTGGTCGGCCGTCCTCCTGGGCCGGTCGGCGCAGTTCCTGCCGTGGCTGCGTCCGCTGGTCCTGGTCGGCGGGCTGGTGGCGGCCGGCGCGGTCCTGGCAGCACCCAGGCTGCATGAGCTCCCGGGCCGGCGCGTCGCCCTGACCGCGGGGGTAGCCGGGCTCATAGTGGCCCTCGCCGGGCCGACGGCGTACTCGCTGGAGACTGCCTCGACCTCCGCGTCCGGCTCGCTGCCCTCGGCCGGACCGACCGTCGCCGGCGCCCGCGGCGGCCCCGGTGGGGGCGCTCATGGAGGTGGCCGGGGTGACGG
>JBAVLA010000321.1:0-2877 GCA_049688595.1 Candidatus Nanopelagicales bacterium
GTGTGCGATCCGTCGCATGGAGAACCCGCATCGGCTCGCCAACGCGTCGTCGGCCTGCGTGGCTTGCAGTCGGCGAGACGCAGGACCACGATCACCATTGGATGGCCGGCCGCGCGAGCCGGTGCGACGGCCGTCGGGGTGAAGCCCCGGCCGTAGCGACCATATCCCTAAGGGGCTGAAGGTGAACACGACGGTGGACCTCCTGGCTGCGCCGCTGCCCGACGGTGCGGTGCCGACGGAGATCGCGGCGCAGCTGGCCGACTCGGCGGCGGCGCAGGTGTGGTCCGGCCCGATCGCTCGTGGCGAGCCGGTGCCGATCACCGACGGGCGCATCGTGCGGGCCTACGTGTTCTGCTACGCGCTGGGGGCCGCCAGCTGTCCGGGGACCGCCGAGCTGCTGGCCGAGGTGGAGTCGCTCAGGTCCCGGCATGGGACGCAGTCGGATCCCACCGCGCTGCGGACGGCGCTGGCCCAGTTCGGCCGGCAGTTCGGATCGGTGTGCGTGTCGGCGTCCACCGCCGATCCCCCGGTGCCGTGGTTGGCCCACTTCCTGCCCTCGTTCTTCCTGCTCGCCGATGCGGCAGCCCAGGCCGCGGCCGAGGAGCTCGGCGGGCCGGTCCACCTACTCGAGTACGTCTACCACTCGCCCGAGCAGCAGTACCTGCGGTTCTCCGCGGGGCAGCGCACCGTCGTGATCGATGCGGTCGACCCGGCCAGGCCCGTTGCCTCCGGCGCGGTTGGCTCTGGCGCGGTCGCCCGGGACGCCGAGCCGCGGCCGCCCGGTCGTGACGAGGCCATCAGACTCGCGTGGGCGCAGACAACCAATGGCGGAGTCGGCGGGGCCTCGGCTGACGCCCGGCCGGCACCCATCCCTTCCGGGCCGCCTACCAGCCGTCCCGCCCCGCGCGGCCTGCCACAGGACCAGATCGTCGCCGCGCCGACGAAGGTGACGATGGCCAACTGGGAGCTCATCCCGTGGGTGGACCACACGACGCACAACTGGTGCGTGCCCAGCTCATGGGCGATGGTCCTGGGCTTCTACGACAACTACGTGCCGGGCA
The DNA here is from genome assembly GCA_049688595.1 of Candidatus Nanopelagicales bacterium. Lineage (GTDB taxonomy): Bacteria > Actinomycetota > Actinomycetes > S36-B12 > CAIYMF01 > Prado023. The sequence goes on from JBAVLA010000321.1 coordinate 1,062, forward strand.
AGGGCACCAACCTCGGGTACGGCCGCTGGATCGACCATTGGTACGAGTTGACCCCGGGCGGGCCGAACCTGCCGAACCTGGTCGATGACGTGCTGCCGGGGCACGACGCCCAAGCCCTCAACGGCTACACGTGGACCGAGGTCAAGACCCCGGCGAGCGTGGCCAACCAGTGGTGTTGGCAGGAGCTGACCGGCGAGATCGACTCCGGTCGGCCCTGCTTCTTCTCCGTCCCCGGGCACACCACGGCCGCGTACGGCTACCGGGTGGACCAGAGCGGCCAGCGGTTCGCGCTCGTGCTGGACCCGCCGAACCCGAACGTGCCCACCCACCCCGCCGAGTACAGCATCCTGGAGTGCACCGCGATCAGCGCGGTGACCGTGCACGGCGGCACCGATGCGGAGAACATGATCCTGATCAGCCCGGACGGCGGGCAGGCGGTACCCGTTGGAACGCCGCAGGAGATCGTCTGGTTCGTGTGGGGGACCAGCACGAAGCACACCCGGATCTCCGCATCCTCCGACGGCGGGAACACGTGGTCCGTGGCCGCCCCGAGCGTGCCCACGAAGGGCGCCTGGAACGGCTACGCGTGGCTGGCCGGACCTCCGGGCAACCGGGTCCGGCTCAAGGTCGAGGGGCTGACCGCGGCTGGCGAGCTGATCGCAGCGGACGGCAGCTGGACGAACATCAACGTCTCGCCGACAGCGTCTCGCAGCTGGGCGCAGGTGTGGGGGGCCACCGGCGCCGTCCTGGCCGGTTCAGTGCCCGGCGCCAACCAGCCGGTCGTCTACGCCACGAGCAAGTCAACCGGCGACCTGTACCGTCGGGACCCCGTGTCGGGGGCATGGACCCTGATCGGGGGACCGGGACGGGCCTTCGCGCTCGACGGACACGGGCACCTGTACGGGGTGTCGCCCGATGGCAGTGCCGTGTTCCGCTGGGACGGCCAGCCCATGGCCTGGACCAAGATCGGCGGGCCCGCCGGTTCCATCTTCGGCGGCGGTGGGCGGCTGTTCGCCACCAATCCCAGCACCGGTGACGTGTACGGGTATGACAACGCGCCCATGTCGTGGACCAAGGTCGGCGGCCCCGGCAAGGGCTTCGCGGTCGACGGCACGGGCCGGTTGTACGGGATCTCACCGACCGGGGGCGATGTGCACCGGTGGGACGGCAAGCCGATGGCGTGGACCAAGGTCGGCGACCAGGCCAGCGCGCTGCACGCCGGCGGCTCCGCGCTGTACGCCGAGCGCGGGGCCAACCGGGATCTGTACTTGTATCGCCTCGCCGGGGCGGTGTGGACGAAGGTTGGGGGCCCCGGCAAGGCGTTCGCCGTCGACGGGATGGGCCGCGCCTTCGGGCTCAGTCCCGCCGGGGAGGCGGTCTTCCGGTACGAGGGCAGCACAGCCAACCCGCACCACTGGGTCAAGGTCGGCGGCCCGGCCGCGGCACTGGCTGCCGCCGGCGATGGCCAGCTGTTCGCCACGAATCCGAGCGACGCAGGGTTGTGGGCCTACGCATGAAGCTCGGTCGTCGTACCGTGCCAGGCGGGTCCGGATCGCAGCCCCCGGGGTCCGAGTCGCAGCCGCACCGGCGGCGAGAGCGCTTGACGCCGGCAAGGGGCCTCGGCGCGCTGGACGCGCTCGCCGTCGCCGTCGAGCGGTTGATCCAGCACAGGTTCTGGCTCGTCGCCGCAGGTGTTGCGGGCGTCCTGATCATCGTCGAGCTGGTCGTCAAAGGTCCGCATGCCCGGGATTGGGACTGGCTCCTGGTGAGCGCCGTGCTGATGCTGGTGATCGGCATGCGGCTGGGCCTGGAGCTC
>JBAVLA010000322.1:0-2346 GCA_049688595.1 Candidatus Nanopelagicales bacterium
CCCCAGCGCCGCGGTCGTCAGGCCCGGCTTCCAATTCCGGATGGCCAGAGCCCGAGCTGACGCGGTGACCGTCAACCCGGGCGCCCCGTTCCCCCTCACGGTCGCAGGGCTTGGCCTGTACGTCGACCCGCCCTACTTCGAGACCACACTCACGGACGCGATCCTGGCCGACTGGTCCAAGGTGCTCGTGGGCATCCGCTCGGACCTCAAGGTGCAGATCTTCGACACGGGCGTGATCAGCGACGCCGATGGCGTGGTCGTGTCGAACCTGCTCCAGCAGGGCATGTCCGCCCTGCGCATGACGATGCGCCTGGGCTACCTGCTGGCCAAGCCAGTGACCGCCGGAGCCGGTGGCAGCCCCGCGGGCCTGCTCCAGCCAGCGACCGCGGGCAGCTAGCCCCCTCGAGCTCCGACCCGGGTTGCGGTACGGCGACCGCGCCCGGGCTGGGGAAGCTGGGAGGGGGATCGCGTTGCATACACGGTCCGCGGTTCCCCTCCCACGCACCGACCGACCGACCGATGGGACCGAGGGCGGGGGTGGGCCCCTGCTCTCGGTCCCTCCCCCTACCGCCCCGATCTGCTGCTCGCCGTGTGTACGGCCGGGGCGTTTCGGCTCAATGTGTAGTTGGGAGAGTTCTTGCTAAGCAAGAACTCTCGCCATGAGCCATGCGCCCAGCGGGATCGTGGTCCACCACCCGCCCGAGCTCGGCGATCGATTCGTGACGAGGAGAAATATCCCTAAGGGATCTTTTTCCCCATGCGCCCCGCGCCCACCGTGGGTTCCCGTTCGACCCGATGACCCGCTTGCCCTGCGCGTGGAGCACGACCGCCCGGGCGGCAGTCCCGCAAGTTTCGCGGGAGTTTCAAGGAACCCTGACAGTCCCGTCCGGGGCAGGCTGCGTTGGCCGCGGCGATCGGGCTGGCGGAGCAGGGGAAGCGGCGTAACGGGCGGTGGGAGCGCCATAGCCTCCGCCATAACCCTGCCAGCAGGGATATGGATGCTGAAGCCCTGCGCTATGCCGGTGTGGTCCTCGACTACGACGCTGACCGGGCTGGCGGAGCAGGGGAAGCGCCGCGACGGCCGATGGAAGCGGGGGACGACCGATAACCGCAGCGCTGCGGATAACCCGAGTACTCGGGGTATCTCGGCTCGGGCTGGCGGAGCAGGGGAAGCGACGGAACGGGCGATGGGCCTATGGCTCGGCCAAACTCCGCAGCGCTGCGGAGTTGTCGGATCGCACATTGAGCCAAGTCGGCGTGGTCCTCGATTACGACGCCGACCGCGGCACCGACTGCGCCGCGCCCAGCTGCTCCTTGAGGTGTTCAACGACGGTCAGGGCGTCTTCAAGCAGTGCGCAGAGCTGCGCGTTGCGGGGCTTGTCCCGGTCGAGCTCGGCGCGGGCCTGGGCTGGCCAGCGCATGAGCAGGGAATGCCTGGCACCGATCGCGGTCTGTTGCTCGGGTACGTACTCACGGAACCCGCCTGGGCGGATGTGACGGGGATGCCAGTAGCGAGGGGGCTTCGGCGGGTCCATGACCATGTAGAGAGGGTTGCGGGTTGTCCCGATGTTCTGGACCTCGCGATTCTTCTGCATGCCGTTGAGAGTCGTACGCATCTTGAGCGTCACCACGTCTCGATACTCGGAATATAGTCCGTAGGTCACGCCATTGACTATGATGGACTCTCGCTCACGCATCATCTGCCGGAACCACACCATCGTCCCGGACTGGTTGAACCGCTCCATGCACTCATTGAGGAGCTGATCCCGTGTCAGACCTTCCGGGTTCTCGTGCAACGCGTCGTAGATCCGCAGCGCCCACGGGCTGGCGCCCTTCGCTCTGCGTTGAAGGTGTGAGTCCTGGGGCTTGCAAGGTCCGGCGTTCTCCATGCAACCCATTATAGTCACGACCGCGGCCTAGGGACTATAGTCTGGCTACGGGAGCAGGCGGAGCGGGTCGCGGTTGGGGTCCGGGCCTTGCCGCGCCCAGCGCCCCCCCCGGTCAGGCCCTCCGCTGGCGTAGCTGCGCACAGGCCCGGCACACCGGCCCAGGCGCCGCATCCTGCACCCGCCGCTGGGCCCGCGGGTCGATCCGCCTGTTGCAGTAGCTGCGCCCAGCGTCGCCAGCCAAGTGCCAGCGGCCGCCTGGGATGCCGAACCACACCGCGGTGAAGTCCTCGACCGGCTCCACCTCGACCGGCTTCGGCTTGAGCGGGATCACGTTGGACATGGCTTCGGCGATCTTCGCGTCCCTGCCGGCAGCGGCGTGCTGATAGCGCATGGCGGCTTGCACGGTGGAGTGCCCGAGGCGGGCTTGGAGCTCGGCGAGTGTGGCCCCGGTCTGCGC
>JBAVLA010000323.1:0-19387 GCA_049688595.1 Candidatus Nanopelagicales bacterium
CCGCACTTGGTGCCGTGGCCGCTTGGCGTCGCCTCGACCGGCCGCTCTCGCCCGACGCGGCATTCCCGCCTGCGGGCCGGCCGGCGGTGATCGCCGAGCCGGGGTGGTTGTCCAACCCGGACGACCCCACGACGTGGCGGTACTGGGACGGGCGCACCTGGACGGGGTTGACCGCCCCGTTGGCCCCGACGGGTGCGCTGATGCACGCCGTGGGGACGGGCAGCGCAGTCGAGGAGATCCGTTGATGGCGCGGGTGGGTCCAGCGCGGGGTTGGTATGTCGACCCGGCTGACGCCAGGCTGGATCGTTTCTGGGACGGACGGCAGTGGACCGCCCGTACGAGGTCGGGGCGGGCGCCTGTCGCCCCGCGCCGACGCGCGCTTCCCGACCTGGTGTGGTTGTTGTTTATCGTGACCAACACGTGGGCCTACCTCGGGGACCATTCTCGGACGGCGCAGTTGCTAGCCATGGCCGCGGCAGGGGCTGGGCTGAACGTGATCGTGGCGCTGTGGCTGGGCCGGCGGTACGCGGGGCGGCCGTTCGGCTGGAATGCTGAGCGCCAGTTGTTCGGGCAGCTCGCGTCCCAGTCCTTGGTATGTGTCTGGATCTCGTACTGCTTGCCCGTGGTTCCTGAGCCTCCGTCAGCCTGGACGGCGGTGGCCTTGTGGGCTGCGTGCCTGCCGGTCCCGGTGTGGGCGGCGCTGCGGCGGGGACGCTTCACGAGGTGGGCGCCGCTGGCCCGCTGGCAGGCCGCGACGACACTGGCGGCTGTGCCGATGATGTTGGCGCTGTTCCTGCCGCTGAGCGGGGGCGCCGCCGTATCGCTGGCATGTGCTGTGCCGCTGGTCGTCGCCTGCGGTGTCCCGTGGGTGCGGGCAGCTCCGCTCCCGTCGTTCCCTGCCGCTGACCACGCCCAGCCCTGGTGGCCGCGAACCCCGGGCTGGTACCACCAGGACACCGGTCGCCCAGACCGGCTGTGGGACGGGTCCCGCTGGTGGGACGACCCCGATCGGGATCGCCGGGTTCGTCGTTCGGTCGCCTGGGCCTGGACTGCGGTCCTGATCGCGCTGACGCCGCTGTGCGTCCTGATCGCGGGCCAAGCGAACCAGATGGCGGTGGAGTCCCAGAGCACGGGCAAACATTCCCTCTTCGAGGAGTGGAGCACCGGCGGCGGCATGGAAGCGCTCTGGGCGATCTTGATGGCTTTCACCGCCATGGGAACGGTCGTTGCCTGGCGCAGCCTCGACCGGCCGCTCTCGCCCGACGCGGCATTCCCGCCGGCAGGCAGGCCGGCGGTGATCGCCGAGCCGGGGTGGCTGGCCGACCCGGATGACCCGAAGTCGTGGCGGTACTGGGACGGGCGCATGTGGACCGGGTGGACCGCACCGATCCGCCCGAGCGGCGGGGCCGGCGCTCCCGACGGAGAGCCTGCGTGCTGGATGGTGTCGACCGGCGCGGCGGGCGTCCCGGAGGGAGCCCCCCGGTCCGCATCAGAGCAGGTCGCGTGCGACGAGGAATCGAAACGACAGGCCTCCGGCGGGGATCGGCAGCCAGAATGTGACCAGCCGATAGAGGAACACCGCAGCCAGTGCTGATGCTGGGTCCATACCCACGCCGGTGAGGGCTGCCAGCAGGACCGCCTCCACCGCGCCGATGCCTCCGGGCGTGGGTGCCACGGATGCCACGGACCCGACGGTCAGGTAGACCAGTCCGATCGTGACGAAGCCGACCTCGCCGCCCAGTGCGCGGGCGGCGAGGTACAGCGCCGCGACGTAGCCGATCTGCAGCACCAGTGCGCCGACGAAGAGCATGAGCATCTGGGCGGGGCTGCTCGCCAGCCCTCTGAGCGAGGTCAGCGACTCGCGCACGGCCGGCAGCACGGTGTCCTGGACGAGGCTGCGGACGCGCGGCGTCGCGGCTGCTGCGCAGACCAGCGTGAGCACTGCAGCGACGGCGAGTCCCACGGTCTGCAGCGACGGCAGTCGGGCGAGCTCTTCCTGGAGCGCCCCGGAGCTGCCGGCGAGGACAGCCATCAGGATCAGCAACGCGACGTGCACGACGCCCACGGCCACCTCCTTGGCCGCCGTCGCCGAGATCGCGACCGGGCCGGGCATGCCCTGCTTCGCGAAGAACCGCGTGTTCAGCCCCACGTGGGCAACGCCCGGAGGTGCGATCGCCCCAACGAACGTGGCCGAGACCGACGCCAGCATTGAGTGGACCGTCCGGATCGGGGTCGGGCTCGAGCCCGAGATCGCCATGGCCGAACCCACGTATGTGAGCACCGAGGCCACCGCCGCCCCGGCGGCGAGGCGCGGATCCGCCTCGCGGATGGCCTCAAGCATGCGCGGCAGGTCTGCCAGCTGCGGCAGCAGGAAGTAGACCGCCAGTGCAAGCAGCCCACCCATGACCAGGGTCTGGGGCTTGACCCGTTCGATCGGGGCGAACTCCGGCTCGCTGACCCCGCAAGCGGTCGCGGCAGCTTCAACGAGCGGGGCCAGCCCGTCCGGCATGGACTTGACCGCGGCCCGGGTTGCCCGGGTCAACGCGACGGGGACCAGGTGGCTCAGGCCGGAGGCCAGGATTGGCGCGCCAAGCACGCGGACCGCGGCGGCCACAGCCCGCTCCGTGCCGACCACCACGTAGGTGGCCGCAAGCAGTTCGGCGACGTCGCCGCTGAGGGCCCCGTCGGTGGCCGCCGGCTCGCCGAACGAGAAGTCGATGATCCAGAGCCGGCCCCGGGGATCGAGGATCCAGCTCGAGAGCTGCAGGTCGCGGTGGGCGAGCGCCGCGGCACGCAGCGCCACTACGTGCTGCCAGGCCTGGTCGAGCACTGAGTCGGTGATCCGGCTCGGGTCGACCTCGGACAGCGGCTCGCCAGCCACCTCCTCGAAGGCGATGACCATCGCGTCGACCGGGTCGAGCGGGGCCACGCCCAGCACCCTCGGCGTGCGCGCCCCCGCCGTGGCGGCGGTCATCGCAAGCATCGCCTCCACCGCGACGGCCCGGCGCGCCGTGGAGAACGCCACATCCTCACCGAGTTCGCGGAGCCGGACCCGGCGGTATGTGCGCAGCAGACTGTCGGCCTCGTAGTGGCCCGGGCTGATGACCTTGCAGTGCAGCGCGGTGCCGTCAGCCAGTTTGGCCCGGAATGGCAGCGAAGCCTGCGCCGACCGCTCGACGCGCTCGACCTCGAGGGCGTGCAGGCCGACCCTGTCCAGCGCACCCAGGACAGACGTCGTCGTGGGCACCTCCATGTGCCGGCCGAAGACGAGCAGCAGTCCCGTGCCCACAGCCCCGCCGATGCCGATCGAGAGGACGAGGTCGAGGACCACCTCATCGGCGGTCACCACCCGCATCAGCGCCAGCACCCCCACGACGGTCCAGCCGAACCGCCGCCACGCCCGACTCAGGTAGGGCGACAGCAGCACCACCGCGCAGACGGCCGTTGCCACGGACTGCGACGGCGGCCAAGCGCGATATCGGTCCATTTCGGACGGGTCAGCAGCCAGGCTCGACGCCCCGGACGGAACCAACTTTGCGTCGGCCAGCGACACCAGGACCGAGGTCAGGACCCAGCCCAATGTGTAAATCGCCCAGCGTCGCCACCGGCGCATGGCCAACAGCGCCAGCGGGATGGTCAGGAACAACACCAGGTGCAGGAGCTGGCCAGGCCCGGCAGCCGGCTTGGCCCTCGCCAGGCCTCCCCGACCGCGCCGCTCCGTTCGCGGGACGGGTACGGTCGAGTCGACGGAGTTGCTCGGGCGCCGCCCGAGCTGACCTGATCGTCGACCCGCGGTCCGCCGGACGAGAGCGTGAGGAGCAGCGATGGATCCGTTCGGCTTCGCCGACGACCTCGGGCCAGCCAAGGTGGTGCACATCACCGAGCGCCGCACGGGCCTGCTCGCAGTCCTCGTGATCGACAACGTGGCTGCGGGGCCGGCCATCGGCGGAGCTCGGATGGCCACCGACGTCACGGCGGCCGAGTGCTTTGGGCTGGCCCGGGCGATGACCTTGAAGAACGCGGCAGCAGAACTCCCTCACGGCGGCGCCAAAGCCGTGATCCGGGCCGACCCAGCCATGGACCTGGCGGCCAAGGAGCGGTTGATCAGAGCCTTCGCCTGCGCAGTCGCCGGCCTGGCCGACTACATCCCCGGTCCGGACATGGGGACCGACGAGCTGGCTATGGGGTGGATCCGCGACGAGATTGGCCGAGCCGTCGGCCTGCCCGCCGAGATGGGCGGCATCCCGTTGGACCAGCTGGGAGCAACCGGGTTCGGTTTGGCCACCGCGGTTGAGGTCGCCGCCGACCACGTGGGCCTGGATCTGCGGGCCGCCCGCGTGGCAGTGCAGGGGTTCGGCGCGGTCGGCCGCCACACGGCCCGTTTCCTGGCCGAGCGCGGCGTCATCCTGGTCGGGGCGGCTGACTCGACTGGAGCGGTCGTTGATCCCGGTGGACTGGACATCGAAGCGCTGGTGGCCACGAAGCGGGGCGGGCGACTGGCGGATCATCCGGCCGGTCGGCAGATCCCGCGCGACGACCTGATCGGGGTGGCATGCGACATCTGGGTGCCGGCTGCGCGCCCAGGCGCCATCCGGGCGGACAACGTCGACCGGGTGACGGCTCGGATCGTCGCGCAGGGGGCCAACATCGGGGTCACACCGGAGGCTGAGGATCGTCTGCATGCCCGCGGAATCCTGTCCGTTCCCGACTTCATCTGCAACGCCGGGGGCGTCATCTGCGGCTCGGTCGAGTTCGATGGCGGCACGCGCAGCCAAGCCTTCACCACCATCGAGGAGCGCATTCGGGCGAACACCGCCGAGGTTCTCCAGCGCGCCGCGGCTGACGGAGTGCCCCCGGTGGAAGCCGCCCGGGAGATGGCTGTCGCCCGCGTCCGGCGGGCGATGCAGACCCGCCGCTGGACGTGATGGGCGACGCCACGACTGAGCGGCACAAGCTTGGCGGTCGTCGGGATCCCGTAGGCGGCCAGCGCGGATTCGACGCGAGCGCGGCCCCGCGCCGGCCGCGGACTACCGTGTGCCGTGGATCGCCGCCGCGTCTGAAGGAGACGACCAGATCAGGGCGGTGGGGCGCACACCCGCAAGGCGCGATCGGAGGGCGGACTCACGAGATCGGTGAGCAGGTGAGACGACGGCAGGGCAGCGGGACGCGCGAAGGTCGGTTCAGCAACGGGATCGAGTACATCGCTGCCGGCGACGGTCCGCGAAACCTCCTGTGGTTGCAGGGGGGACCGGGCAGCGGGCTCCCGCCCGGGCTGATGATGCGTGCCTTCACCGGAACTTGGGCGCCGCTCGTGGACGCCGGGTTCACGGTTTGGATGCTCACCCGTCGGCGCGGAATGCCCGCCGGGTACGCGATCTCGGACATGGCCGACGACGTCGCCGACGTGATCGCGGCGGAGTTCGACGGGAAGGCAGACGTCGTGGTGGGCGAGTCCTACGGCGGGCTGATCGCCCAGTACCTCGCGGCCAACCACCCGGGTCGGGTCGGGCGTCTCGTGCTGTCCAGCTCAGCGTGCCGGTTCGACCATCGCTTCGACGACGCCGACCGGCGGTTGGTCGAAGCCATCTGTGCCGGCGACCGGACGCGGGCCGGCGCGGCGCTCGCCGAGAGCGTGATGCCCGGAGTGCGCTACCGCTTCGTGCGCCTCTTGCTTGCGCCGTTGTTCGGGTGGTTCGTCACCGGCTACGGCACTGGTCAGGATCCTCTTGTCGAGTATCAGGCCGAGCTGGACTACGACTCGCGCCCGGTGCTCCCGCGGATCACTGCGCCGGTTCTGCTCGTTGCCGGGGACCACGACCTGATCTTCCCCAAGGCGTTCGTTGCGGAGACCGCCCGGCTGATCCCCGCCTGCAACCTCATCTGGTACGAGGGCATGGGTCACATGCGGGCAGCGGCGAGCCGGCGCCTGCCCCACGACATCGTTGCCTTCGCCGGCCTCACGCGATCCTGAGGGGGTGCTGGCGCGAGGCTGCGAGGTTTGCGGCGGGGGTCACGCCAACCGTCGTTCTCCCTCGACCCGGCGAGTAGCAGCAGCAGTCGGCACGACCCACAGCCGTGGGAACACGGTCGTCGCCGGGGCGTCGCCACTGGGCGTACGTCAGCATGGAGGACGCCCCCGTCACGGTTCGTGGTGACCGTGCTGTATGGGCACCGGGTGTACGAGCGCGGAAACCACGAGCCGCGGACGCACGATCAGCGCGGCGGGTGTGGTGGTCGTGGCACACTGCCTGTACCTGGCGGCCGAGCGCCGCATTCTGCCGGAGCAGGTCCGCCGCCAGTGCCACGACCCGTATCGGCAGGAGAGGGGTTGGGATGGCATCGGACGGCTACGGCCTGCTGGCGCGCGTCTACGACCTGGCGCTCGAGCCGACGCTGGCACCCCTTCGCGCGATAGCCCGTGAGTTGCACTGCACGCCGGCGGGATCGGTGGTCCTCGACCTCGGCTGCGGCACTGGTGCCGCGCTGGCCGATTACCGTGATGCGGGCTGCGTGGTCCTCGGGACGGATCCATCGTCCGGGATGCTCGAGCGCGCGCGGAACCGGCTCGGGCCGGAGGCGGATCTGCGGTTGCTCGTCGGGCCACGGGCCCCGTTCGACGACGGGTGCGCCGACACCGTGGTGATCTCCCTGGTGCTGCACTCGATCCCGCGCGGGGCGGCCTTGGGCACCCTGGCGGACGCGGCTCGCCTACTGGCTGATGGTGGTCGGATCGTCGTCACGGACTTCGGCTCTGGACCTCTGCGGTTCCCCCGTGGGTGGTTGACCCGTGGACTTGCGGCCGGGGCGGAGGTCGTCGCGGGTCCCAGCCACGCCCGGAACTCGCTGTCCTACCAGCGCTCGGGTGGTCTGGCGTCGTTGGTCGCCGAGGCGGGGCTGGCACTCGAGACCGTCCGACCGACAGCCGGGGGGAACATGCTCGTCGCGGTCCTGCGTCGGCCGTGAGCCCGGTGTGGGAGGCGGCCGCTTGCGTAGGTCATCCCACGGCTCCCCAGCCGACCGACGCGACCACGACCATTACCCGGAGGGTCACAGTCGCCGCGAGGCCCACCACCGTGAGCGTGACCACACCCGCGGACTGGCGGTCGTCGGAAGGCAGCGGCATGGGACCGTGTCGGTTCACGCCGGGCGTCCCCGGGGAAACCTTGAGCACGAGCAGCGCGATCCAGCCTGCGACCGGGACCAGGTACAGCAGCTGGAGCCACCCAGACCGGTTGGTGTCGTGCAAGCGGCGGGCCCCCAACCCGATCTGGATGCCGAACGAGGCGGCGCACACGATTCCACCCACGGCCGCAAGGGAGAGGGCAACCGGGGTCGGAGCCCCAACCGTCACGGCCAGTTGGTGCACCAGGTACAGCGGGGCGGTCACGGCGGCCAGGAACAGCACGTTCCACCAGTACTCGGATCGGGCGACGCGTCCGGAGAAGCTCACAGGCATGCGGAGCAGTGAGCGCACCGACTGAGTGAGGGTGAAGCAGCGCTGGCCGGCGGGCGGGATCGGGTCGCCGATCGGGGTCGCACCGGTCTCGTTCGCCTCGGGCGCAGGGCTGGGGGTGTACAGGTCCGTCACGTCGAACTCGATTCACGATCCTTCGCGCCTGATGGCGCGAGATGGTCGATCGCATCAGCAGGGCGTGGGGTGAACCACGGGCTCGGGTTGCCAAACCATAAGAGATCGTAAACGAAAGGATAGGGCTGTCATTGGACTGAAGGTCCCGCGCGAAGATGACCAACGAACCAGGCCGCGGGACTTGACCCGCCCGTCGCCCCAGCGGGCAGAAGTCTTGGGATCCCTCGGGCGACCGTGTCAACTGGGCTCCCTTCCATGTCGCCGCGCCCGTACCGTGGATGCGCCTGCATCCGACCGCGCCCGCCAGCCGGGCCACCCACGTCAGGGGGTAGCAACATGTGCCGATGGCTCGCCTACTACGGATCGCCCGTGCGGCTCGACCAGCTGCTGGTCACGCCGAAGCACTCGCTGATCGACCAGAGCCTGCACTCCCAGCTCGGCGCGACGACGACCAACGGGGACGGGTTCGGCATCGGCTGGTACGGCGACGATGACGAGCCCGGTGTCTTCCACAGCACCGATCCGGCGTGGAACGACCGCAACCTCAAGGAGCTCGCCCGCCACCTCGTCTCCCCGCTGGTGTTCGCCCACATCCGAGCCTCGACGGGCGGGGCCATCCAGGAGACGAACTGCCACCCGTTCCGCCACGGCTCGTGGCTGTGGATGCACAACGGCCTGATCCGCGACTTCCGTAAGGTGAAGCGTGACCTCGCCTTCGCCGTCGACCCCGCGCTGTATCCAGACATCGAGGGATCGACCGACTCCGAGCTGTTCTTCTACCTCGCCCTGACAATGGGCCTCGAGGACGACCCGATCGGTGCCGTCGAGCGTGCCGTCGGGTTCATCGAGGCGACGGGCCGCCAGCACGGCGTCGAGAACCCGATCCAGATGACCGTGGCCACGAGCAACGGGCGGCGGGTCTGGGCCTTCCGGTACTCGAGCGAGGGGAGCTCCCGCTCGCTGTACTTCAGCACGGCCGTGACGACTCTGCGGGAGATGTACCCGGACAACCCGATCGTCGCCGGCATGTCGGAGGAGGCCCGCCTCGTCGTGTCCGAGCCGCTGGGCGACCTGCCGGGGGTGTGGAACGAGGTGCCAGAGTCCAGTTGCGGTGTGATCCAGGAGGGTCAGGACGAGATGCGGCCGTTCACGCCGCGGTAGCCCGGAGGTCCAAGCACGTGGTCCACCTGATCGAGGAGACCCCCTACCGGTGGCGGCTGGAGTGCCAGGGGGCGATGCGGGTCCCGGGCGTCGTGTTCGCCTCCCGCGCCCTCGTCGCGGACATCCGCGACGACCCGGCGCTGGAGCAGGTGCAGAACGTGGCGACCCTGCCGGGGATCGTGGTGGCCTCGTACGCGATGCCCGACATCCACTGGGGCTACGGATTCCCCATCGGTGGGGTGGCGGCCACGGACATCGACCGTGGCGGCGTCGTATCCCCGGGCGGCGTCGGTTTCGACATCTCGTGCGGGGTGCGCCTCCTGCTGTCCCAGCTCAGCCAGGACGACCTGCGCGGACGGATGGGTCCGCTGATGGACGCCCTGGCCAGCCGGATCCCGCGCGGGGTCGGGCCGGGTGGCGTCTGGGCCTCGGCCGACGGGGCAGACCTCGCTGCGCTGCTGCGGGACGGGTCCCGCCACGCTGTGGCGCGCGGCTACGGCGACGACCGCGACCTGGAGTTCTGCGAGGACCACGGGGCGGTGTCGGGCGCCGACATCGCGCAGGTCAGCGAGCGGGCGCTGCAGCGCGGCCTCGCCCAGATCGGATCGCTGGGGTCGGGCAACCACTTCCTCGAGGTGCAGGTCGTGGACCGCATCCACGACGGCGAGGTGGCCCGGTCGTGGGGCCTGGGCCTGGGTCGGATCTGCGTGATGATCCACTGCGGCTCACGCGGCCTGGGCCACCAGATCTGCACCGACCACGTGCGCCTCATGCTGGGCGCGATGCCGCGGCTGGGCATCAAGGTGCCCGACCAGCAGTTGGCGTGCGCACCCGTCGACTCCGCGGAGGGAAGGAGCTACTTGGGCGCCATGGCTGCGGCCGCGAACTTCGGGCGGGCCAACCGGCAGCTGCTGACTGCGGCGACCCGGGCGGCGTTCGAGGATTCGGTCGGCGGTGGCGGCTTGGAGCTGCTCTACGACGTCTCGCACAACCTGGCCAAGATCGAGGCGCACGACGTAGATGGCGTTCGGCGCCGGCTGTGCGTGCACCGAAAGGGCGCCACCCGTGCCCTGCCCCCCGGCGACCCCGACCTGCCGCCCGCCCTGGCCGCGCACGGCCAGCCCGTGCTCGTGCCGGGCTCGATGGGCACCGCCTCCTATGTCCTGGCCGGAGTCCAGGGCGGGGAGGCCTTCCACTCCACGTGCCACGGCGCCGGCCGGAGGCTGAGCCGGCACGCCGCTGTCCGCCGGGTCCGGAGCGTCGCCCTGCGGCACGAGCTCGAGGAGTCCGGGATCGCGGTACGGGCCTCGTCCATGCGCGGGCTGGCCGAAGAGGCGCCGCTGGCGTACAAGGACGTCGACGAGGTGGTCGCGTCCTGCGAGGCGGCCGGGCTCGCCCGGAGGGTGGCTCGGTTGCGTCCAGTCGGAGTGGTGAAGGGGTGACCCCGATGACGGTGCCCCGCCGAACCCCCCGCCCGGCGTCCGGCGCGTCCGGATACCGGTTGCTGCCGCACACGGCCGACGTGCAGCTCCTGGTCTGGGGTCCCTCGCGCGAGGCGTGCCTCGAGCAGGTGGTGCGGGCCTTCGCAGCCACGTTCACGCGCGCCGAGGCGGCCACCAGCCGGGAGTGGCGGTCGGTGAGCATCCCAGCCGGACCGAACGAGGAGCAGCTCGTGGCGCTGATCGACGAGGTGCTCTACCTGATTGACGTCGATGGACAGGTGCCGGTCGCCGCGAGGGTCAGGCGACTGCCCGACGGCAGCGTCACGGCGGCATTCGATACGGTGCCGACGACCGACGTGCGCCAGACCGGCAGCGTCCCGAAGGCCGCCAGTCGGCACGCGCTGGCCTTTGCCCGCTACCACTCGGGGTGGCGGGCTCGGGTCACGATCGACGTCTGAGCAGCCCCGCCGGTGCGTAGGGCAACGGATCCCGGGTGCCTGGGCGCCGACCCAGCGCCCCCAACGCCGGTCAGGTGGCCGCTTGCGGACCGAACCCGTTGCCGTCGGGTGTGGTGGTCCTGGCCGTGTTTGCAGCCGCCTCGGGCTCACAGGCGTACGAGCCGGCGCGGATAGGATGCTGGCGGCCTCCGGCCGGTTGACTGGGGTGGCCGTCGGAAGCTCCTGTGGAGGGCCTGGTGGAATCGTTGACCCTGAAGTCGGCATACGTGCACGCAGCCCGGGCGACCCGCTCCGCCTGCTCCCGGGCACACGTCCTTCCCGCCCTCGATCAGTGGGCTGGCCGATCCCGGAACGGGGTCTGGGCAAGGTCCCTGCTGGCTGTCTACGACATCGGGGACCTGTCTGCGCTCGACGTGCCCTGGTGGACGTTCGAATCCGCAGCACTTGTCGACGCGTTCCTCCGGGGGCGGCGGGATGCCCGGGTCTTCGAGTGGGGGTCAGGTGCCTCGACTGTGTGGCTGGCTCGGCGCAGTGCCTCCGTCGTCGCGGTGGAGCACGACGAGCGATGGGCGGGGGAGGTCCGCGCCCGCCTGCCAGAAGGTGCGCCCGTCGACCTGCGTGTCGTGCCGGCTGAAGAAGCTGCTGCTGGTGCCGCGGGGGAGGCCCGCTCCAGCAAGCCTGGAGCGACTGAGCTGGACTTCCGCGCGTACGTGGATGTCATCGACGAGGTCGGGGGGACCTTCGACGTGATCGTCATCGACGGGCGCGCGAGGCAGGCGTGCCTGGCCAGTGCGGTTGACCACCTGGCGCCGGATGGGATCATCGTGTTCGACAACGTGGAGCGGGCTCGCTATCGGCAGGCCATCGCGGCCATCCGGCCGGCCATGGAGGTCAGCTGGACCCACGGGCTGACGCCCTGCCTGCCCTATCCAACTCGGACGGCGATCCTGCGCCCAAGCCTGACGGGATGACCGAGCAGGGGGCGGCGGTGCGCCGTCGGATCAGCGCACTGGACATCGCCCGTGGGCTGTTCCTCGCGGCCGCCGTCGCGTTCGGCGCCTGGGGGCTGCGCCAGCGTGGCGCCGAGATCGGGTCGGCCCTGGGCCAGACCGATCCAGCACGCGTGCTGGCGGCGTGCCTGGCAGTCCTGGCGGGGCTGTGGCTGACCGGAGTGGTGTGGCGGCGGATCCTCAGCGCCTGCGGGCATGCCGTGCCCAGGCGGGAGGGCGCGGCGATCTTCTTCGTCGGCCAGTTGGGCAAGTACATCCCAGGCTCGGTGTGGGCGTTGGGCGCGCAGGCCGACATGGCGCGCGCGCTCGGCGTCCCGCCCAGGACGACCGTCGCCGCCGGGCTGCTGTTCCTGTGGGTCCACGTGGCCACGGCGATCCCCACGGCGGCGATCCTTGCCGACCTGCCCTCCTCGGTGAGCCCGGTCGAGCCCTGGCTGTTGGTGGCGGCCACCCTGGTTGCCCTGGCCGCCGTGGCCCCTTCCGTCCTGGCTTGGATCGGTGGCCTCCTTGCCCGCGCGCCGGCGGCTCTTCGGTTCACGTGGTATGACGCGGGTGCGTTCGTCGGGATCATGGCGTTGGTGTGGCTGCTCTACGGAGTCGCGACCGCCCTGGTGGTTCCCCCCGGTGCCCTGTCCGATGCGGGTGGTCCGCTGGTTGTCACCCCATCCTGCATCGGGGCCTTCGCCCTGTCCTACATCGTTGGCGTCCTGGTGGTCCTGGCCCCCGCTGGGGTGGGCGTCCGGGAGGTGGCCCTGATCGCGCTGCTTGCGCCTGCCCTCGGACTCCCGGCCGCTGCGGCGACCGCACTTCTGATCCGTGCCGTGCACACGGTCTGCGACTTCGGCATGGCGGGGATCACGTGGAGCCTGGCTCGCGGTCGACGCAGGCCTTCAGGCGGCGACGTCTAGGCCGCCCAGCGGCTCGCGATCGGCGGCTATCCTCGGGATGCTGCGGCGATGCGATTGCCATCGGGCTGCCGCGGAACGGTCATCTCCAGATGAGGGCGTCGTGAAGCTGATAATCCAGATCCCCTGCCTGAACGAGTCCGAACAGCTGCCGGTCATGCTCCGCGGGCTGCCGCGCTCGGTGCCCGGTTTCGACGTGGTCGAGTGGCTCGTGATCGATGACGGGTCGACGGACGGCACGCGCGAGGTCGCGCTGGCGTGTGGTGTCGACCATGTGGTCGGGTTCTCCCGGAACCGTGGCCTGGCGGCGGCGTTCGCCTTCGGGATCGAGGAGGCGCTTCGCCGGGGGGCCGACGTGATCGTGAACACCGATGCGGACAACCAGTACGACTCGTCGGGCATCCCCGCTCTGGTCGAGCCGATCCTGGGTGGGCAGGCCGACATCGTCGTCGGGGATCGGCAGACGGGCCGGGTGGCGGAGTTCGGCCTGGTCAAGCGCGTTCTGCAGGTCGCGGGCACGAGCGTGGTGCGGTCCATCTCGGGCCTGTCGGTTGCTGACGCGACCAGCGGCTTCCGGGCCTACAGCCGCGCGGCGGCGCTGTCGCTGGTGATCACGACCCCGTACACGTACACCCTCGAGTCACTGATCCAGGCCGGTCACAGCAGGTTGGCGCTGGCCAACGTCGCGGTCCAGCGCAACGACTCGGTGCGGCCGAGCCGGCTGTTCGGCTCGATGTGGACCTACGTGCGCCGCAATTCGCTCGCCCTGTTCCGGATCCTGTCCTACTACACGCCGCTGAGGTTCTTCTGGACGCTGGCCGCGGCGCTCGGGGTCGCCGCGTTCCTGTCCTGGCTGCCGTTCCTGCTGGACCTGGTGATCGAGCGGGACGGCGGCGGTCACATGCAGTCGATCATCCTGGGCGCAGTGTTCGCGATCTCGGCGGTGCAGATGTTCGCCCTCGGTGTCATCGCCGACCAGATCTCGAGCCTGCGCAGCATCAGCATGCGCAACCTGCGGGAGACCCGCGAGCTGCACTACAACTGGCTGTACCCGGACGGCCGGCCGTTGCGCGTCAGCGACACGTCCATCATCGAGTAGCCATCGGGCGTCGCGTGCTGACTTCCAGGGATCGACCACGCAGCTTGCTGATCCGGGCGATCGTCTCCCTTCCACAACGGCTGTGCGTGTCCCTGTTCTGGATGATCCTCGTCGTCGGCCTGGCAGTCCTCCTCGGGCGGTTCACCCCGCCGTTCGTGATCGCGGGCGCCACGGTGGTGCTGGCGATCACCTGGCGGATCTCGGGCGTCCCCTTCCCCGCCAGTCCCAGGGGCGCGATCGGGGCCGCGGTCGCCGTCGTGGGATCGGGGACCTGGGCCCTTCTCAACTCCCCGTACGCGTCGCAGATCCTCCTTGTCCAGCGGGATGGCGGGTTCCTGACCCTCCAGGGTCTCTGGCTGAGCGAGCATCCCCAAGCTGAGATCCCGCTGCGGAGCGCAACCGCCCTGCAGGCCGCTGTGCCGGGAGTCTGGGTCACGTCGGACGCCTTCGGCCAAGTGGGCGACCACCTGGTGGCGCAGGGGGCCAAGGCCCTTCCCGGGCTCGTCGCCGTGGGCGGCTGGGTGGGGGGTGTTGATGGTGTCCTGCTCGCGAACCTGGTCATCGGCGCATTGGCCCTGTTGGCCGTCTACGACTTCGGGCGAAGACTCACAGGGCCGATCTGGGGCCTGGTGCCCATGGCGGCGCTTGGGAGTTCCATGCCGCTGATCTACTTCTCCAGGGCGCCGTTCACCGAGCCGGTCAACGTCGCGCTCATGTTCACCGGGATGAGCGTGCTCTGGGTCGCCCTGTCCGATCCGCGGCCATGGCGGTTCGCGCTCGGCGGTGCGATCGTCGGATCGACCGCGCTGAGTCGGATCGACGGTGCGGCAGCTGCTGTCGGGGTCATCCTCGGCCTGGGTGTCGCCGCTTCATTGGCCACTGCTCCGCAGAGACGGACCGAGCTCCGCAAGGGCCTGCTGGCGGCGGGCGCTGGTGCCGCGCTCCTCGTCGTCGCTGGCTATCTCGATCTCAGGCTGAACAGCCCCTTCTACCTCGCAGACCACTCGTCTGAGTACCGGATGCTGGTGGTCGCCCTTCTCGGTGCCTCGGTGGGGGCGCTGGTCGCCAGCTGGGTGGCTCCACGAGTGGGGATCAGCAGCCTCGTGGTGCGCCGCCGGAGCGCACTGGCGCTCGTCCTGGCGGCGACGGCGTCAATCGTGATCCTCGTCCTGGTCAGCCGCCCCCTGTGGATGCAGGGCCATGAGATCGAGTTCGGCAGCTCCTATTTCGAGCACGTCCAGGGAACCCAGGCGTCCGCGGGCGTGCCCCTGGACGGGACCCGCAGCTACGACGAGCTGACCGTGAACTGGATCGCCTGGTACCTGGGATGGCCCACCGTGCTGATCTCGGGCGCGGGCCTGGTCGCCATGATCCACGCTGCCGTCACGCAGCGTCGTGCCGACCTGGCGCTCTTCGTCGTCGCCACCGGAGCGCCCGCGCTTCTCTACATGCTGAGGCCGAGCATCACTCCGGATCACGTGTGGGCGATGCGCAGGTTCCTGCCGGTTGTCCTTCCCGCGGTCCTGCTCGTGGCGACCTGGGCGCTGATGACGCTTCATTCGTCGGGCACCCGTAGGTGGGCAGGCTCCGTGTCAGCGGCGCTGGCGGCAGTCGTCCTGATCCATCCGGTCCTGGGATGGCGGCAGCTGCTGCTCACGGCTGAGCACGGCGGTCGCCTAGCTGAGGTCCAGGCCGTTTGCGACGTGGTCGGGTCGAGCCATGTCGTATCCGTGCGGACCGAGGGACCAACCTGGCTTCCGACCGTGCGGATCGCCTGTGGCGCTGATGTCGTGGAACTGCGAGCGGCACCGACTCGGGCGCAACTGGCCAAACTTCGTTCGGCCTGGGGAAGTTCGAGCGTCGTCGCCATGACGCAGACCCGCGAGGCGCTTCCGTGGAGCGTTGACCCCGATCCCTTCCGCTGGACTGCAGTGAGCCAGTGGCCGGAGACGCTCGGCAGGCCAGGTGTCCCCCAGACGGCCGAGAGCGTGCTATATGCGGGGACGGTCGAGGCGGACGGCTCGGTGACACCGTACGACCCGTCCGAGCAGGCTCAGCGTCCTCAGCCCCGCCCTCAGTCCTGAGAAAGGGGGCCCTTCGGCCCGCCCGGGTTGGGCCGTTCGGCGTCGATCCCTCGTGTGCGGGTGATTCACAGTAGTCAGTGCCCGGGGGTTCTGGTAGGCGCGGGCAGGAGCTGTGGGGGATGGACCTGTTCGGGATGGGCGCCGCGATCGGAGCGCTGCTGTGAACCCGCGCCTTGCGTTGGTCATGGTCCTGGGGCTGGCCGTGGTGCTGGTCTTCGTGGGCTGGCTGCTCGCCCAGCGCCGGACCACGAGCGGGGAGCTCGAGTCGCGCCGGCGCCAGGAGCTCATCGCCTATGACCGCCTCGTCGCGGAGATCCAATCGATCGCAAGGTCGTCCCTGGACGTCGACCCCAGCGCAGCCCTGATCGACAGCCTCATCACCAGTTTCAACCGGGGGAAGTAGTCTCGTGAACAAGCCCATCCTCGCGGCGCTGGCCGCGCTCACCCTTGCCGGCTGCGCGTCGGTGAACACCTCGCCAGACCTGATCGCGCTGCGGTACAACGGCGGTGTCATCGAGGCCAAGACCTTCGACGGGTGCGTGAACCCGTCGACCCGCAACTACTCCGACCCTGGGGACCGCTACTACCAGTACCCGGCCAGCCAGCGCTACTACGAGTTCGACAGCGCCAAGCAGACCGACTCAACGTCGATCACGTTCGTCACGAAGGACGGCATCGAGATGTCGGTCACCGGCGTGGTGAACTTCGACCTGAACACCGACTGCCAGACGCTGCGGGTCTTCCACGAGCGGATCGGCAACCGGACCGGGGCCTACTTCACGTCCGAGACCGACATCCCGCAGGGCTGGAGCGACATGCTCGACGTCTACGTCGGCGGTCCGTTGAACACCGCGGTCGACCGCGCCGGCCAGGGCTACAAGTACGCCGAGCTGTACAACGACACCGCCACCAAGGCGAAGTGGGAGTCTGACGTGCTCAGCCTGCTGCCTGACCTCGTCAACCGACAGACCGACGGCGACGAAGTGTTCTTCATGGACTTCGCCATCACGTTGCAGAAGCCCGAACCGCCGAAGGCGATCAAGGACGCGCTCGTCGAGCAGCAGGCGGCCGTGGCCCGTGCCAACGCCGCCCGGGCCGAGGCCGACGCCAAGGTGGCCGCCGCCAATGCCCAGGTCGCTGTCGAGAAGGCGGAGGCCAGGAAGGCCGATGTCTGGATCGACGTCCTCGGCCGGCAGGGCTACCTGCAGAAGATGGCCATCGAGAACGACCAGAACCCGTTCCAGCCGGGCAGCGCGCTGGTGAACCCATCGAACTCGACGCAGTGAGTGTGGCGGGGGACCGAGATGTCTGACTGGAATGCGGCTGGCCCGGGGCTGCGCGCTGGATACGCTCCGGTGGGCCGGTTGGCGGAGGCTGGATACGATCAGTCGGGCTCGGGGCCGGAGGCCGAAAACCCTCCCGCGGGGTGGTACGCGGACCCGTACTGGTCCGGTGCGCTTCGCTACTGGACCGGCACCGCGTGGTCTGAGGTTGCTGCCCCAGCGCCCGTTCCCGGGATGCCGGGATCCGCGGCCCACGGCACGCAGGCTGGGACATACGACTACGAGTCGACATCGCAGTATGCGGACTGGGTGGCCGCGCGCGAGCGCAGGAGTGCTCAGCGCTGGGGGGCCGGCCTGCTCACGATTGGGCTGGTCCTGCTGGCGGGCGTCATCGCGATCGGCGCATGGGGGATCTCGGACTACGAGAACAGCGTCTCGATCACGGCCCGGATCGTCGAGATCGACGACGGGTGGTGCACCTACGACTGGGAGGGCCTGCCTCGGCCCTTGGGCGGAAGCGATTACGACTCGTGCCCTTCCGGCGCGGAGGTCGGTGGAAGCGTAGGCATCTTCGTGAACCCCGATGGGACTGCTTGGAGCTCCTCGTCCAACTACGTGTCGTATGTCGTGAGCGAGGGGCTTTTCGGCCTGACGGTCCCAAGTTGCCTGATCGCGCCCGGACTCTGGCTCCTACTCCGAGGCGGGGCAAATGGGGCGTCGGGTCGCGCTGCCGACCGAGCCCGAGCCGTGGGGGTCCGGTAGGGCTCGCAGCTGGACGCTGACGAGGAAGGCCGTCGGGGATTGCACACGCGCCGGGAGCGGCAGTCGCGCGCGACAGGGGCGGCCCGGGCCGCCGCTCGCGACGGGAGCGGTTCGGGCCGGCATGGCCGTGCCCGGCATGACTACGCTCGTCGTGGACGGGGTTCGGCGATGGAGGCCCGACATGGACGTTGCGGTGAGCGCATTCCCCGATGGGTTCCGGTGGGGCGGAGCGACGGCGGCCAACCAGCTGGAGGGCGCCTATGACGAGGGCGGCAAGGGGCTGTCGATCCAGGACGTGGCGCCGCGCGGGATCAAGGGGCCGCGAACCGAGCGGCCCACGCCGGACAATCTGAAGCTGATCGGGATCGACTTCTATCACCGGTACGCGGAGGACATCGCGCTGTTCGCCGAGATGGGGTTCAAGGTCTTCCGGATGTCGATCGCGTGGTCGCGGATCTTCCCCAACGGCGAGGACGAGAACCCCAACGAGGAGGGTCTGGCGTTCTACGACCGGGTCTTCGACGAGCTCGAGAAGCACGGCATCGAGCCCCTGGTGACCATCTCGCACTATGAGACCCCGTTGGCGCTGGCCGAGAAGTACGACGGCTGGGTCAGCCGGGAGTTGATCGGGCTGTACGAGCGGTACGTGCGGGTGCTGTTCGACCGCTACGGGCACCGGGTGAAGCTCTGGCTGACGTTCAACGAGATCAACTCGGTGCTACACGAGCCGTTCCTGTCCGGCGGGATCAACACCCCGAAGCAGCATCTGTCGAAGTCGGACCTGTTCCAGGCGGCCCATCAAGAGCTGGTCGCAAGCGCCCTGGCGACGCGGATCGCGCGCGAGATGATCCCCGACGCGAAGATCGGCTGCATGCTGCTGTCGATGCCCGCGTACCCGCTCTCGCCGGACCCCGCCGACGTCGTTGCCGTCATGGAGGCCGACCACGCCAACCTGATGTTCGGCGACGTGCACGCCCGCGGCCACTACCCCGGCTACGCCGATCGCTACTTCCGCGAGAACGGGATCCTGCTGCACATCACCGACGAGGACCGCGAGATCCTGGCCAACACGGTCGACTTCGTGTCGTTCTCCTACTATATGAGCATCTGCCAGACCGCGGACCCAGCCAAGCAGATCGCGGGGGAGGGCAACATCCTCGGGGGCGTGCCCAACCCGACGCTGAAGGCCTCGGAGTGGGGCTGGCAGATCGATCCTGCTGGGCTGCGGGTCGTGTGCAACCAGTTCTGGGACCGCTGGCAGAAGCCGCTGTTCGTCGTGGAGAACGGGCTTGGCGCCAAGGACCAACTGGTGGAGGTCGATGGGGTGAGGACCGTCCTGGACGACTACCGGATCGCATACATGAACGATCACCTCGTCCAGCTGCGCGAGGCGATCGAGGATGGGGTCGAGGTCATGGGGTACACCTCATGGGGCTGCATCGACCTGGTCAGCTTCACCACCGCAGAGCTGAGCAAGCGGTACGGCTTCATCTATGTCGACCGCAACGACGACGGCACCGGCACGCTGGCCCGATACCGGAAGAAGTCCTTCGACTGGTACAAGCAGGTCATCGCCACGAACGGTGCGAGCCTGA
>JBAVLA010000324.1:0-16238 GCA_049688595.1 Candidatus Nanopelagicales bacterium
CGTTGGACATGGCTTCGGCGATCTTCGCGTCCCTGCCGGCAGCGGCGTGCTGATAGCGCATGGCGGCTTGCACGGTGGAGTGCCCGAGGCGGGCTTGGAGCTCGGCGAGTGTGGCCCCGGTCTGCGCTGCGACAGTGCCCGAGAAATGGCGCAGATCATGCCAACGCAGCGTCGGCAGCCCCACTGCCTCACGAGCCCGGTAGAACGGCCTGTAGAGGCTGCTGGGCGCCATGTGGGAGCCGCTGCGGGTACCGGGGAACAGCAGGGCGTCAGGCTTGCTCGGCAGGCTCGCGAGGTAGTCGCCGAGCGCGCCCCGGACGTGCGGCGGGATCACGACATCACGCACACCGGCTTCGCTCTTCGGGTCGCCCACGATGACCTGCTTGTCAACACGGACCACGCCACGCCGGACCCGCAGCCGGACGGGTTCCCCCTCGATCATCACGACGTCATGCCGGCGCAACTCGGTGGCCTCCCCGAACCGCAGCCCACACCACGCGGCGACGAGGACCAGGGTGGAGTACTTCGCGCTGGGCATGGCGTCTGCGAGCTGGTGGACCTGGACCGGTGATGGGACCTCGGTGCGGCTGCGTCGCCTGACCCGCCCAGCGCGCTCGATCAGGCAGGGGTTGGCGTCGATCAGTCCTTGACTCGTGGCGCTGTTCAGGATGGCCCTGCATAGGCTGTAGACGTGCGCCTTGTGTGTCGGGGGCGCCTTGATCCCACGGTGCCAATCGGCGATCTGGGTGCGGGTGATTTGGTCGAGACGGTAGGAGTCCAGGGGCTTCATGTGGGGCAGCATCCGGCGGTACTCGCTGCGGGTGCGTGGCTTCAGGTCCCGCTCTGCCAGCCACCTGACCGAGTACTCGGCAAACGTGGGCGCCAGTGGCTTGCCGGTGTCTGGGTCTTCGAGCTGCTGGCCGGCGTAGGTGCCGTTGGCGAGTTCGCGGCGGGTGCGCTGCATCCACTTCTCGCCCTGGTCGCGGGTGTCCCACGTCTTCGAGTAGGCCTTGCCCTGCCATGTGAACCGGGCTTCGAATCTGCCTGACGGCAAGAGCCTGACCGCCATCCTGTACCGCCCTCCCAAGCGTCACGGGTTCCTTGGCCATCCCAGGATCCCATCCCAAGATGATAGTACTCCATGGGACTTTCCGGGCCTATCTGAAACGGTTTTCCCAGCACGACCAGCCCGTTTGTGCGGGGCTGGCAACAAGTTCAAATCCTGTATCGCCCACCACACGAAACCCCCGGTCAACCGGGGGTTTCGCGTTCAGGCAACCGCGTGACCCATTCCATGACGCGGAGGGAAGCGCGCCGGCATGCACGGCTTGGAGCGACCCCATCGTCCCCGCCGGTCGTGCTCAGGGGCTTCCCACAGCGGCGGGTTCGTCGTGGTGCTCGACGGCGTCATCAGCCGATCAGGGTCACCGCGATTGCGAAGTAGATCAACAGGGACAGCAGGTCCTGCACCACCGTGGCCAGCGGCCCGCTGCCGAATGCCGGGTCGCGGCCCACGCGGGCCATCGCCCATGGCAGGGCCATCGCGACGATCGTGGCCATGTCGCAGGTGGCCAGCAGGGACGCCGCGACAGTCATCGCCAGGTCCAGGGCGTGGAATGCCCAAGCCACACCAGCAAGGCTGACCACGCCCAGCAGCAGCCCCACGAGGAGGCCCGTCAACGCCTCCAGGCGGAAGATCCTCCGGATCGGCACCCCCACCGAGAGCCCCCGGATCACCGTCTCGCGCCCCGGTCTCCCACGCGGGGCACCATGTGCTAGGCGTCGCCCCTTCGCCGCCAGCGGAACAGCCGCCACGCAAGGACTGCCGAGAGCAACGTCCAAACCATCAGCACCATCGCCACGCGCGGCAACTCGTAGGACCCGACGACCTCCAGGGTGGCGGCGCTCTCAGGCAGGAAGACGTACCGCATCCCCTGCGTGAGCCACTTCAGGGGGAACAGGGAGGCGAACTGCTGCATCCAGTCGGGCAGCTGGTTGAACATGAAGAAGACCCCGGAGGTGAACTGCAGGACCAGGATCACCGGCGTGACCACCGCAGAGGCGCCCTTCCCCGACTTGGGCACCGACGAGAAGGCCAGGCCCAGCAGGGTCCAGGTCGTCAGGCCGAGCGCGCTGAGCCAGAGCAGGGTCGCCCACTTGGCCGGGCTGCTCGGCAGGCTGATGTCGAACAGGGCCACGCCGATGGCCATGAGCAGCGCCAACTGCCCCACGTAGGTGATTCCCACCTGGCCGATCTTCCCGACGAAGTAGGCCGACTTGGGCATTGGGGTGCCCTCCAGCCGCTTGAGCGTGCCCTCGTCGCGTTCCTGGGGAATCCCGATAGCGAGGTTCTGGAAGCTCGTGTACACGATGCCCGAGGCGATCATCCCGGCCACGAAGTACTGGGCGAACGTGATCCCGGTCGGCCCGAGCTCGGTGTTGCCGAAGACCGAGCCGAAGATGATCATCAGGATCATCGGCAGCGCGAAGTTGAACACCGCGGACTCGCGGTCGCGGAACATCTGCTTGACCTCGACGCCCACGCGAGACCTGCCCAACGCCCAGGCGCTGGGCAGGTGCCGGGCTGCGGGTGCGGTGCTCATTGCTCCCCCTCATTGACCAGGTGCAGGTACATGTCCTCCAGCGAGGGTCGGGTGACCGACAGGCTGGGCACCTCGCCCCCGTACAGCGCGGACAGCTCAGCCACGAGGGCAGTGGGCGTCTCGGTCACCCGCGTGTGGTGCTCGCCGTCCGGCTCGACCCAGCTGACGTGGGCCTGCCCGGTCTGCCGCCCGCCCAGGAGCGCCGGAGTGTCGAACGCGACCAGCCTCCCCCGACTGATCACGCCGACCATGTCGGCAAGGGCCTCGGCCTCCTCGAGGTAGTGGGTGGTGAGCAGGATGGTCGTCCCCTCGGTCTTGAGCAAGTCGATCAGCGCCCAGAACTCGCGGCGCGCCTCCGGGTCGAACCCGGTTGTGGGCTCGTCGAGGAACAGCAGCTCAGGCCGGCCGACGATCCCCAGGGCGACGTCGAGGCGGCGCCGTTGCCCCCCCGACAACGTGCGGACGCGGGCGTCGGCCTTGGCAGTCAGGCCGACGGACTCGATCACCTCGTCGATGGGCCGCGGATCGGGGTAGTAGGCCGCGAAGTGGCTCACGGACTCGTGGACCGTCAACTCGGTCAGGTCGGAGACCTGCTGCAGGACGATGCCCAGCTGCGAGCGCCAGGCCCGGTCGCCCCGCGCGGGATCGACGCCCAGGACGCGCACGTCGCCAGCATCGCGGGAGCGGTACCCCTCGAGAATCTCCGTGGTCGTGGTCTTGCCTGCGCCGTTCGGGCCAAGCAGCGCTACGCACTGCCCGACCTCCACGCGCAGGTCGATGTCGTCGACGGCGCGCAGGTCCCCGTACGTCTTGACGAGGCCGCGCACCTCGATCGCCAAGTCAGCAGTCACGGTATGAACTCTGCCAGAACGCACGCCGCCCTCCGAAGGGCTGGTCGGGACCAGGAGGTTTGCCGATCGGCCGGGACGGGTAACTACCAGCAAATGACCCTGAATCGAACCAGCCAGCCCGACGCCCGTCGGGCGACGGAGACACCACCCGACAGGAAGGTCCCCGCCATGACGGACATCGCACTGGACTCCCAGGCCAACCAGCCGGCCACCCCCCGACGGGCCGCCGGCCGCACCTCGTTCGTCATTTCGATGGGCGTGCTGGCAGCAGCCACCTCCACCTTGATCGGTCCGGCCGGCAGCTCCCAGACGTCGGACCTCACGGCTTCGGCGTCCACCTCGACCACCAGCGACTCCCAGGCCGCTACCCCGGAGACCAGCTCCGCAACGTTGGATCTCTCGGCCCGGGCCGCGGCCGCTGAGCGCACGTCCCGGTCCAGCAGCCGCGGGCGCGTGGCCGAGTCCGAGTCCGAGTCCGATACCAGTGCCGGGGAGCTGGAGGCCGTTGGCAAGCGGTACTCGACCGTTGCGCTCAACGTGCGGACCGCCCCCGATGCAGACGCTGACGTGGTGACGGTCCTGGACGTCGGCTCCGCCGTGAAGATCACCGAAGAGACCGACGAAGGCTGGCAGCAGGTCGTCTACAAGGGCAAGGCCCGCTGGGTCAACGGTGAGTTCCTGTCCAAGCGCAAGCCGGCGGCGACGTCAGAGTCCGGCGGCCTGTCCACGAAGGCCTGCGCAAGCGGCTCAGGCGTGGAGAAGGGGCTGAAGGCCAACGCCATCGCCGTGCACCGCGCGGTCTGCGCACGCTTCCCGCAGATCACGTCGTACGGCGGCTACCGCAGCGATCCAGGGAGCAACCACAACAGCGGGCACGCCCTGGACATCATGGTCAGCGGCTCGCGCGGTGACGAGATCGCCCGCTGGCTGAGGTCCAACGCCTCCGAGCTGGGGATCACCGAGCTCATCTGGGAGCAGGAGATCTGGACCACCCAGCGCGCCGGCGACGGCTGGCGCGACATGTCGGACCGCGGCTCGGCCACGGCGAACCACTCCGACCACGTCCACGTCTCAGTGAAGTGAGTCAGCGCCCGGTTCCGGGCGGGGGTCGGCAGCCGGATGGGGCGCGCGCAGCGACCTGACCGGCCCGGACCTGTGCCACGGCGACCTGGGCCGGCGTGTCCGCCCACCCGCGCCGGAGCTGGCGCGACACATGCGATGGGTGCCCACGGAACGCATCCGGGGGCCCAGAGGTGGGATGCTGTAGGCCATGCGTGCGTGGCTGCTGGATCGTCCGGGTTCCCCCGGCTCCCTCCGGCTGGCCGAGGTTCCAAGTCCCTGGCGCTCGCCAGCGACGACCCGACGCGAGGTCGAGGTCCTGGTCAAGGTCGAGGCGGTCGGCCTGAACCCCGTCGACTTCAAGACCGCAGCGGTGGGCAACTCGGCCTGGCGCTACCCGCACATCCTGGGTCTGGACGTCGCTGGTCCAGTAGTGGCCGTGCACGCGGACAAGGCTGCGCGCCGGGAGCACGGCTGGATGCTGCCGGAGCCGGGCACCCGCGTGGTGTTCCATCAGGACCTGCGCGAGCCCGGGGGGTTCGCCGAGTACGTCTCCGTGCCACCGGACGCCCTGGCCGTGATCCCGCCCACGATCGACCCGATTGCTGCTGCCAGCCTCCCGACTGCGGGGCTCGCCGCGCTCGACGCGGTGGAACGGCGCCTGCGCCAGATCTCCGGCCACTTTGTGCTGGTGCACGGGGCCTCCGGGGGGGTCGGCTCGTTCGCGGTGCAGCTGGCCAAGCTGTTCGGGGCCAAGGTCATCGCCTCGGCGCGCCCGGAGAACGAGACCACGGTGCGAGCCCTCGGGGCATTGCACGTCCTGGACTACCGGGCCCCCGACTTCGCCGAACAGGTGCGTCAGATCTCCCCCGCCGGGGTCGACGCCGTTATCGACCCGGTCTCCGCACGAAGCGCGACCGAGGGGCTCCGGCTGCTTCGTCATGCTGGGCACCTGGTGAGCATCGCCGGCCGGCCCGACCTCACCACGATCCCCGAGTTCGGGCTCGCGCCTACCGTTTCTGAGGTGGCTCTGGGCGCGGCGTACACGCACGCGGGCTTCGCCGGCCGTCGATGGCTGACGTGGGGGCTGGACCGGCTCATGCGCCTGATCAACGAGGGCTACCTGCACCCCCCGGACATCGAGGTCATCGACTTCGAGCACATCCCACAGGGCTTGGAGCAACTGGCGAACCGCGAGGTCGTCGGCAAGCTCGTGGCCAACATGCGCTGGCACTGACCAGCTCTGCAACCGGAAAGCGCGTCGGCCGGCAGGAGGCTGGTCAGTCGCCCTGCGCGGCCGCGATCCCCACGCGGAACTCGGCCAGGGTGGCCAACTCGGCCGTGACCGGCTCGGCGATCAGGGTTCTGGCGACCTCGGCGATTTGCGTCGTGACCGCGGCCCGGGCCCGTCTGGCAGCGTGGTTGGCTGAGGCGCGCGTCCCGAATCCGGCCAGGACGGCCAGCACCATGCCGATCAGCGCGCCGGCCACCAGCATCACGGTCGGGACCGGCAGCCCGCCCACCGTGGGCGGGTCCGGCGGCACGAGCGCGAATGCGCGCATCCCGATCAGGCCAAGCAGCCACAGGCCGCCAGCCGCCGCGACGATGAGGAACAGCCACTGCAGCAGGCCAACTGCCGACCACCATCGAGGTGCCCGAGGCGTCCCGAGCTCAGCGCGCGCGACAGCGGAGTCCAAGTGCGGCCCGATCGCCTCCGCTGCGCCCAGCGCAACGGCTCGGCTGGAGCGAACCCACGTGTCCGGTGCCCCCGCGCTGGCCGCCGCCGCGAACTCCCGAGCCGCAGTGGTCACCCTGGCCAGGGCGACCGGGGAAGCCGACGGCAGCGACGTCTTGAGCAGCGCAGGGTCGACCCCCGGCCTGCTCAGCCGCAGCCGCTCGGCCGGATCTGAGCGCACGCGCAGCAGCCAGCGGATCGGCGGCCACCCGGTGGTCCGCTGACCCCGCAACCGCATGGAGCCGCGCACCGCCTCTTCCACTGCGCCCACGCCGGCAGCCTCGGTCAGCGCGTTGCTGAGCTCCGCGGCCACCCCGGCCGTAACTGGCTTGATCGTGGCCGACGCATCCCCGGCCGCGTCCTTGAGCTCGTCGGCCGCGGATGCGACGTCGGCTGCCAGCCGCGCGATTGACGCCCTCCGAGCGGCGGCCGCCTCGGCCAGCATCCCGAACAGCTCTCCCACGCCCGCGCCGGTCCTCGCGGAGATCGGAAGGACCAGCGCCCTGCTCAGGCCATCCTCGGCCACCAGTTGGCCCAAGTGGGTCAGGCAGGCGTGAGCGTCGGCCTGCGTGAGCCGGTCCACCTGATTGAGGAGCACGACCGTGACCTCGGCGTGTCTTGCGAAGCGCTTCAGGTAGGCGTCGTGGACGAGGGCGTCAGCGTACTTCTGGGGGTCGAGGACCCAGATCATCATGTCAACGCGTTCCACCAGGCGGTCCACGTGCGCCCGATGGGAGCTCTCCGTCGAGTCGTGATCCGGCAGGTCGATGAGCACGAGCCCAGTCAGGTCCACGTCGGGACGAGTGACAGCGGTGCCAGCGGGGTCACCCGTGCGCGCCGAGGATGGGGCCACCGGCGCGGTCTGGCTGACTGCCGGGGCCCGGCTGACCTCGTGGGGCGGGCCGCCGGCGGGTCCTTCCAGGGGTCGATGTGCAGGGGCGTGACGCTCGGAGGGGACGGTGCCCACCTCCGTCCGTTCGACATGGTGCGACCCGGCCGCGGGCAGGGCCGGCTGGTGCCCGCCCGGCCCCTGGACTAGGTGCCATCGCGGCACGCCCAGCCAGTCCAGCAGTGGAGCGGCGCCCCCGGGCGACGTCCACAGAGCGGCCAGCGGTTCGGAGGTCGTCGGCCGGATCGCTGCCACGGTCGCCACCGGCTCCCCCACGACCAGGTTGAACAGCGAGGACTTCCCGGCCCCCGTCGATCCGGCGAGGGCCACGACGGTGAGGTCCTGACCCAGGCCGCGACGCTGGTCCGCACGGGCAAGGACGTCCTTCGCATGGTGGACGGCCGCGGCCGGAAGGCGCCCGTCGGCCACCCGCGCCGCCCTTGCCAACCCGGACAGGCGCGTTTCGAGGGCCGCAGCGTCGATCGGCCGCTCCCCGCGCCGGCGCGGATCCAGCCTGTCCAGGATCTGCCTCAAGGGGCACCTCGCAGCCACACCCGCATCCGCCCGCGGAAAGTCGGCTTGGGGATTGCGCCCGGGGGCGCCGCGGGGAGCTGCTCGATCGCCGGCCGCTCCGGCCGTATGCCGAGCACGACGGACACCGACACCCGCAGAGCCGCCCCAGCGTGCGGGTCCAGGTCGAGTGCGTCCAGCCGTCGCGTGAACGGTGCCTGGAACAGCGCGAAGTAGTCGTTGACCCGCTCGATGAGCCTCTCCCGGGCGGTCGTGGACATCCGCCGCACGGCATCCTCGCTGAACACCGCCTCGAGGAGCTTCTGGGCCAGCACCGCCGAGCCGCCGGCGATTCCCACTTCAGCACCGGTCAGCCCCCCGGTCGTGGAGAACACCAGGACCATCAGGGCCAGGGCTGTGCCGTTGACGCCGTATGCCAGTGCCCGGGCGGTGGCCCGCTTGTCGGCACCCTCACTGCGGATGAGCGTCAACACGTCGGACTGCCACTCCCGCACGACCTTGGCAGCCAGGTCCCGCGCCGCCTCGGGCGGTGTGGCAAGGTCGTCGGATCCGAGGAGCGCCGTTCCCGCGGGGTCCTCACGCCAGGCCGAGTCAGCCTGCTCGCACGCGGTCGCCAGCTCGTCGTAGATGACCCGCGCCAGACCGGTCTCCAGGACCTCGGTCGCCTGCTCGGGGGGGACAGGCTCCCCGCGGAAGGCAGCCGTGATCCGGTCGCGGAGCCTGGCCATGCCGGTCTCGAGCTTCTTGAATGTCTCCCCAGCCCCCACGAACTCCTGCCACCGCGCCAGGACCTCGCCACGCAGCAGCGATCCATCCGCGCTGATGTCGGCGACCCGGCCGGCCGCCACCACGAACGGCGGGACTGCGAGCTCACGCAGCCGGTGGGCGGCCGCCACCTGGCGGTCGGCAGCGTCGGCGACCGGCAGCAGGTCGGTCACCAGGGCGCCGATGGCCCCCTCGAGGGTGCGGCGGGCGACTGCGGCGCGGGCGGTCGAGTCGCCGGCGAGGGCGCTGAGCCAGCCGCTGATCGGCGCGCAGAGGTCGCGCTCGATCATCCCTTCACGCAGGGGCGACTCCGGTATGACGAACAGCGGGGCTCCGGCGAGCCCCTCCTCAGCAAGCATCCTGCGGAGGTGGTCGGTGACCTGCCCGATGGCCTCCATGGGCACCCGGTTGAGCAGGAGGGCGATCGACGCGTCCCGTGCCACGGCCGAGCGAAGTGCGTTCCACGGAACAGCGTCTGCGTAGCGAGCTGCGGTCGTGACGAAGATCCACAGGTCAGCGGCTGCCATGAGCATGGCCGCCAGATGACGGTTGGCGCCTGACACCGAGTCGATGTCGGGGGCATCGAGCAGCGCCAGGCCCATTGGCACATTCGGCTCGGGGACCAGCCGGAGCCCGAAGACGTCCTCGGCCCCAGCCGGGCCCGGACCGCCGACCCCACCGGTGATCCGTGGCAGGCGCGGGAGGATCCGGTCGTCGATGAACCACCGCTCCTCGGCCGGGTTGTGGGCCAGGACCGGGTGTCGGGTCGTCGGGCGAAGCACCCCTGGCCGTGTGATCGGCCGGCCCACCAGGGAGTTCACCAAGGTGGACTTCCCCGAGCCCGTGGAGCCGGCGACCACCGTGAGGAGCGGAGCATCCACGGAGCGCAGCCTCGGCAGGACGTAGTCCTCGAGCTGACCGGTCGCGTGGTCGATCGCGTCCCGGGCCCCTTGGGCCTCCTTGGTGGCCAGCGGCAGGCGCAGGGTGCCCAGTTGGGCCTGGACCACCTCCAACGCACCGATCAGGTCCTGGCTCACGGAGCCATAGTGCCCGCCGACCGGCTCGCAGCGCAGATCGGGCGGCGTCCCGGGGCCGACCCTACGAACAGATCGCTCCCGGCGGGCAGTACTGGGGGAACGCGATCCACGGCAGGAAGTACATCATGCCCATGATCACGTAGGCCGCGATCGCCCCGATCCAGATGCCGCGGTAGAGGTTCCTGCTCCTGGCCTGGATGCGGTCGGCGAACCGGCGCAGCAGCAGGATGACGATCACGAGCCCCAATGTCATCCCGACACCGAGCCCAACCATGGCCTGCCAGCGTCCGAACCCGTCCAGCAGGTGCAGGCCGATGCTGCCGATCCCGGCATAGACCACGACAGCCACGAGGAGAGCGACGCCGGTGATGACAGACGTGATCAGGGTGTCCGCTGCCATCTGGTCGGGGTCGGGCTCAGGGGCCACCTGCACCCGTCCAGCCCCAGGCCTAGTCCCGCGCTGCACCCTGCCGGTCGTGGGCTTCATGGGTCCTCCTGCTGTGCTAGGGCTACAGCCTCTCACACTCGCGGCTCAGTCGGCCCAGACCTGCACTGCTCGGCCGATGTCGGACAGGATCTCCCTGGTCGTGTCGAAGTCCGGGTGGCGCACGCGCAGCCAGGCGTTGGCGTAGTAGCCCGCCTCGACCGGCCGCGTGGGGGTGCCCGGCGAAGGGAGGTGCTTGGCGATGATGAACTCGCCGTACTCGCGCAGGGTCTCGTCCAGGCCCGAGTAGCCGCTGATGATCCCGTCCCGGTTGGGACGAAGCGCCACGACCCCGCACGCGTAGCGGTAGGACGGGCGGCGCCTGGGTGCGCCGTGCGCCAGTGCGTGGGCCCACTCGTGGTGCAGGTCCATCTCGTTCGCCTCGTTGTACATGTCCCACTGGCCGACGCCCGGCGGATTCGCGTCGACCCCCGCGATCCGAGGGCCCCCCGGACCGGAGAACCACGTCATGTGCGTGGCGGACGTGTCGAGCCCAAGGACCTCGACCACGCGGCGCGCCATGCCGCGGACCGCCTCGTACTCAGGTTCCATGACCTGGTTGGTGGCTACGACCTGCGGGGAGAGCCAGCGCGTGCGCATGGCCTCCCCGACGTTGGGGAAGCAGTGCGAGATGAACTCGTGCACGACCTGACCGCCAACCGTCAGGGCATCGAGGAATCCCTCATGGCCGGCAACGAGCTCCTCGATCATGACGGGGGCGCCGGTGCCCAGTCCGGTTGCCGCGCTCGCCGCTGACAGGCGCTCGTCGTCGTCGACTCGGAAGGAGCCGACCACGCCCGCGGCTTCGCGAGGCCGGAGGATGACTGGGTAGCCGACCGACTGCACGAACTCCTGCGCGGCGGCCAGGCTGTTGACGCCGACCGACGCGATCGCCGGGATCCCGGCCTCGCGCAGCACATCGTGCATGGCCGCCCTGTCGCGGCAGAGGGTGGCCGCCCGGGTCGAGGTGCCCGGGATCCCGCAGCGCTCACGCACCTTCGCCACCGGCAGCACATGGGACCCGATGGTGCACTCGAGGCGGTCCACCCAGGTGTGCCGCTGGGCCTGGCGAACGGCCCACTCGAGGGCTGCCTCATCGGTGACCGAGTCGATCCGATAGTGCCAATCGATCCAGGACTTCAACTCGTCGTCGTACCCGTCGTAGTCGTGTTCGCTGATGACCATGACGTAGGCGCCGACCGTCCGGAGGGCCTGCACGAACCGCCGCTGGGCTTCGGGGAACGCCGGTTCTACGAAGACGATGTTCACACCGCGAAGGATGCCCCACTGTGTGCCCCGTTGCCCGTCGCGGGGGTGGTCCCGGTGCCGAGCGGGCTACTGGGACCCCTGGCCTTCCGCAGGGGTGGTCGGGACAGGGTCCCTGCCCGGAGTGAACCAGCCCCGGCGGATAGCCAGCGCACCGTTGAACGCGGCGCCCAGCAGGATCGCCAGCGACGTGACGTAGACCCAGTACATGACGGCGATCGGGGCGGAGATCACGCCGTAGACGGACCCCGCCCGGAACAGCCAGTCGAAGTACCAGCGCAGGGCGAACGAGAACAAGGCCCACAGCAGCATGGCGACCAGCGCGCCTGGGGCGTCGGCGAACCACCGGGTCCGATGCGGCACGGACCAGTGGTACAGCGAGACCATGAGCGCGAAGACGAGCGCGACCGCCAGGGATCGAAGCATCGTCCCGGTGAACTGGCTACCAGCGCTGGGGAACAGCCAGGTCAGGTAGTCGGGCCCGGCGAAGATCAGCGGGATGGCCACGATCAGGGCCACCAGGCCCCCGAGGTAGACGGCTACCGAGACCAGCCTCGTCATCATGAAGGAGCGCAGCCCCTCCCGGCGGTACACGATCGTCATCCCGTCGACGAGGGTGTCGATCACCCTTGAGCCCGCCCAGACCGCGGCCACGATGCCCACGACCCCCAACGTGCCGCGACCCTGCACGAGGATGCTGTCCAGGAGCGGCACGAGCAGCTCGTCGACGGCTTCTGGCGTGAGCACGTCCTCGGCTACGCTCAGCGCCGCCGAGCGGACCTGGTCGAGGACGTCGAGCCCCAGGAACTCCTCGATCTGGACGATGCCCGCCACGAGGCCGAGCATCAGCCAAGGGATGGCGAAGACCCCCCAGAAGGACGCCTCCGCAGCCAACCCCGTCAGCCGGGTCTGGTAGGCAACGACGAAGGCGTCGCCCAGGGCGCTCCCCGTGACCCGGCGGCTGGCCGCCAGGAGCCAACGGCGCACGCGACCTCCCAACCGGCGGGCATGTGCCGCCCCCTGAGGAATCTACTGGGACCGCACAGCCCGATCGCGCAGCACCGCTGAACGCCCCAGCGGCGCCCTGACCGCACTCCATGCGCTTCGGCGCCGGCTGGGCTAGGTTTGGCCGATGTCCTGCGAATCGGCCCGGAGGGTGCTGTGCAGTCCCACGAGTGCGACGTCCTGATCATCGGCGCTGGCCCGACGGGCCTGTACGCGGCCTACTACGCCGGCTTCCGCGGGTGGTCGGTGGTCGTCATGGACCCCCTCCCGGAGGCCGGCGGGCAGATCACGGCGATGTACCCGGAGAAGGACATCTTCGACGTCGCCGGGTACTCGTCGGTCAAGGGGCGGGTCCTTGTCGAGAACCTGATCGCCGCAGCGCAGCCCTTCTCGCCGACGTACGTCCTTGGCGAACAGGCGGTGACACTTCGGACCTCGGCCGAGGGTCCGGTCGTCGTCACCGGAGCGACGGGCACGACGGTCCGAGCCAAGGCGGTGATCATCACCGGCGGCATCGGCTCGTTCACGCCGCGGGCGCTGCCCGCTGACGGCGGCTGGGCCGGCCGCGGGCTGGTCTACTTCGTCCCGAAGCCCGCGGACCACGCAGGCCATGACATCGTCATCGTCGGCGGCGGCGACTCCGCCTTCGACTGGGCCTACACGCTCCAGCCGATTGCCCGGAGCGTCAGCCTCGTCCACAGGCGCGAGGAGTTCCGGGCCCACGGCGCCATGGTCGAGGCGGTCCAGGCCATGGGGGTCCGACTGTTCCGCAGCTCGGAGGTGTCAGCGATCCGGGGCGACGGGGATCCGCCACGCGTCTGCGAGGTCGTCGTCCGGCACCGGGTGACCGGGGAGGAGACGGTCCTGCCGGCCCAGACCATCGTCGCAGCGCTGGGGTTCGTCGCCAACATCGGCCCGATCGCGGATTGGGGCCTCGAGCTGCTCAAGCGCCACATCGTCGTCGACACCTCCATGGCCACCAGCCTCCCCCGGGTGTTCGCCGCAGGCGACATCGTCACCTACCCAGGCAAGGTCCCGTTGATCTCGGTCGGGTTCGGCGAGGCGGCGCTCGCGGTCAACAACGCCGCCCCGGCAGTGGACCCATCCATGGGGATCTTCCCCGGTCATTCGTCGGGGGGGGCCGCCGAATGAGCACGGCGGCTCACTCCCCCATCGCGTCCGCCGAGACCGGCGGTCAGGGTGACTCCGACTCGGTGGGCGAGGGCCTGGCGCGTGAGAACTCGGCCCGTTCCGACCTGGCGCGCGAGGGATCGCCCAGCGACGACGTCGTGCCCTTCCCCCTGGAGCGGTTCGCTGACATCCTCGAGGCCAACGCCGGCTATGCCGCGTCGTTCGCGGATCTCGGGCTGAGTCCGAAGGCTGCCCGTGGCCTGGCCGTGATCACGTGCATGGACTCGCGGATCGACCCGTTGCGCATACTTGGGATGAAGCCGGGCGACGTGAAGATCCTGCGCAACGCCGGCGGCCGGGTGACCAATGACGTCCTCAGGACGCTGGTGCTGGCGGCCTACTTGCTGGACGTCCGCCGCGTGCTGGTCATGCCGCACACGCGGTGTCGGATGGTGGGCAGTCGGGAAGAGGACATCCACGCCCTCATCGCACGCGAGCACGGAGTCGACACCCGCGGCATGGAGTTCCGGACCGTGCAGGACCAGGTGCGTTCACTGCGCACCGACGTCCGGCGGATCCGCAGCTTCCCCCTGTTGCCTGCCGACATCGTCGTCGGGGGTGCGGTGTATGACGTGGACACTGGACTCCTCGACCCTGTTGACGCCTGAAGCGCCTGAGCTGCGGGCGCCGAAGGCCCGATCCAAGTGGCGGCCCGCCCCGCGGCCGTGGACTGCCGCCAGTTCAGGCGTCGATACGCTCGCGGTCCAGTTCGGCTGATCCGGCGACTATGAACTCCTTGCGCGGGGCGACCTCGGAGCCCATCAGCAGGTCGAAGACCGTGGACGCCGCCTCCGCATCCTCCACCCGAACCCGCCGCAGCGTCCGCCTCCCGGGCTCCATCGTCGTCTCGCGCAGCTGAACTGCGTCCATCTCCCCCAAGCCCTTGTAACGCTGCGGGTCCTTCCACCTCCTGCCCCGCCGGGCCAAGTCGGCCAGAGTGTCCTTGAGCTCAGCATCCGAGTGTGTGTATAGCACCTCTGCCTTCTTCCCCCCGGAGGCGAGCACCTCGATCCGGTGCAGCGGCGGCACGGCCGAGTAGACCCGGCCCTCGGCCAGCATCTGGGGCATGTACCTGTGGAACAGGGTGAGCAGCAGGCAGCGGATGTGGGCCCCGTCGACGTCGGCATCGGCCATGAGGATGACCCTGCTGTACCTGAGTGCTTCGAGGTCGAAGGTACGGCCGGATCCCGCCCCGAGCACCTGGATGATCGCAGCGCACTCGGCGTTGCGCAGCATGTCGGCCAGCGAGGCCTTGTGCACGTTCAGGATCTTCCCGCGGAGCGGCAACAGCGCCTGGAACTCCGAGTCGCGAGCCAGTTTGGCCGTGCCGAGCGCCGAGTTGCCCTCGACGATGAACAGTTCCGTGCGTTCGAGGTCGTCGCTGCGGCAGTCGACGAGCTTCGCCGGCATCGTGGAGGACTCAAGGGCGTTCTTGCGCCGCTGCACATCGCGGTGCGCCCGTGCGGCCACCCGGGCCCGCATCGCGTTGGCCACCTTCTCGGCAACTGCCTTGACGACGAGTTTGTCCCCGCGCGGAGGGCTGGTCAGCCAGTCGCCCAACTCCTTGCCCACTACGTTCGCCACGATCCGCGATGCGGCCGGCGTGCCCAGGATCTCCTTGGTCTGCCCCTCGAACTGCGGCTCGGCCAGCCGCACGGTCACGACGGCGGTGGCACCCTCGAGAGCGTCCTCCTTCGTGATGGAGTCCTCGCTGGGCTTGAGGACCTTCGCGGCCCTCAAGTAGTCGTTCAGGGTCTTGACGAGCGCCCGCTCGAAGCCGGCCACGTGCGTGCCGCCCTTGGGCGTTGCGACGATGTTGACGAACGAGCGCACATCGCTGTCGTAATGGTTGCCCCAGCGCAGCGCGACGTCGACGACCAGCTCGCGCTCCACCTCGGTGGGGACCATGTGCCCCCGACCGTCGAGCACTGGCACGGTCTCGGTGAAGCCCCCCGATCCGGCCAGCCGCAGCACGCCGCTGACCGGCGCGCCCGAGGCCAGGTGCTCGACGAACTCGGTGATCCCGCCCCGGTGGGCGAACTCGCGAACGACGGGCGCGTCCGGGTCTCGCTCGTCTCGCACCGCGATCGTCAACCCCGGCACGAGGAACGTGGTCTGCTGAGCCCGGGCGTGCACGGCAGACAGGTCGAAGGCCGCGTCAGCGGTGAACACCTGCCGATCCGGCCAGAACCGCACGCGCGTGCCCGTCTTCGATGGCGGACACGTTCCCTCCTGGCGCAGGCCCGACCGCTTGGTGAACCCCGCGTCTGGGCCATCCCCGTCGAAAGTGCCTGCCACTCCCCGCCGGAACGACATCAGATGGACGCGGCCGTCCCGGTCGACCTCCACGTCGCAACGCGAGCTCAAGGCGTTGACCACGCTTGCACCCACCCCGTGCAGGCCTCCCGACGCCGCGTAGGAGCCGCCCCCGAACTTCCCACCCGCGTGGAGCTTGGTCATGACGACCTCGACACCCGTCAGCTTCGTGCGGGGCTCGACGTCCACGGGGATGCCCCGGCCGTCGTCATGGATCTCAACGGAGCCGTCTGCCCGCAAGATCACGTCGATCCTCGTGCACCAACCGCCCAGCGCCTCATCAACCGAGTTGTCTAGGATCTCCCACAGGCAATGCATCAGCCCCCGGGAATCCGTGGACCCGATGTACATGCCGGGCCGCTTGCGGACCGCCTCCAGTCCCTCCAGCACCGACAGGTGCTTGGCCGAGTAGCCATCGGCGGATGACTTCCCCGCCCGTCGATCCGGCCCTTTCGGCTGAAGCGGTGCGGCAGTCATGTTCCAAGGGTACTGACCGCTCTGACATC
>JBAVLA010000325.1:0-8944 GCA_049688595.1 Candidatus Nanopelagicales bacterium
CCCCCGCACCGGCCATGTGCCGGGCGGGGGCCCCCAACGGGCTTCCGCACACCTCCCGGGATCCGCCCCGTCTCCGCTCCCTTGCGGCCCGCCCGATGCTCAGCTTGCCGCGAAGCTGCCCCGGTAGGCCTGGGTCGCGCCGGCCAGCACGAGGGTTGCGGCGAGTACCGATACGAGGATGGCGACCGCCATCGCCACGGCGTCACCCCCCAGCATCCCGACCAGCGGGCTGACCAGGCCGGCTACACCTGCCTGCGCCGCGCCGATCACCGCGGCTGCGGTGCCCGCGCGGTCGCCGTGCCGGCCCAGGGCGACGGCGGAGGCGTTGCCCGTGATGAACCCCAGCAGGAACAGGATCACCCACAGGGGCGCGAGGATCCCCAGGACCCCCCCGACGCCGGACACGGCGCAGTTGAGGAGGACGGCTGCGGCCGCGAGCGTCAGCGGCAGCACCACGCGCACGATCCGGATGGGCGCCACGCGGTGGACGATGGCGGCGTTCACCTGGGAGCCGACGACCAAGCCGAAGCCGTTGATCGCGAAGACCAGGGCGAACTGGTGCGCGGTGAGGCCGAAGCCGACCTGGAGCACGAACGGGGAGCCGGCCACGTAGCTGATGAGCGCCCCCATCGCCAGTCCGGGGATGATCGCCAGCGCCACGAAGTGTCGGTCGGCCAGGAGCGACCCGTAGCCACGGAGGACGCCGCCCAGGCCAGCCGCCGCCCGCCGGGTGGACGGGAGGGTCTCCGGGAGCCAGCGCCAGACGACCAAGCCGAGCACCAGGCCGAAGGCAGCGAGGACCCCGAAGACGGCTCGCCACCCGGCCACACCTGCGATCAGGCCACCCAATGTGGGTGCCAGAAGCGGGGCGACTCCGATCACGAGCATCAGGCGGGAGATCACGCGAGCTGCCGGGCCGCCCGTGAGCCGATCCCGGATGACGGCCATCGCGGTGATCGTCGTGGCCGCGTTGCCCATCCCCTGCAGCACGCGCAGCGCGATCAGGATGCCGATCGTCGGGGCGACGACGCACAGAAGGGAGGCGACGACGTGCACGGCGATGCCGGCCAGCACCGGGCGGCGACGGCCGAAGCGGTCCGACAGGGGACCCACCAACAGCTGGCCGATAGCGGCGCCGACCAGGACGCCGGAGATCGTCAGCTGGACTGCCGCGCCGGATGTCCCCAGCTCCTCGGCGACTGCGGGCAGGGACGGCAGGTACATGTCCACGGTGACCGCGCCCAGGGCCGCCATGGCACCGAGCAGCCCAACAGCGGCCGGGCGGAAGGCGACCGCAGGCGGGCCCGCCGCTGGACGGGCCTGGGTCACTTCGATCGAGCCGGCTCGCGCCGACGCCACCCCTGTCATGTCAGATGAGTCCATGCTTGGCGAAGCTGGCGTGGATGCCATGCTCATCTGGCGTGACGGTGACCTCATCGGCAACATCCTTGACCTGTTGCGGGGCGTTGCCCATCGCGATCCCGATGGCGACGTGCTGCAGCATCTCCAGGTCGTTGTACCCGTCGCCGATCGCCATGGTGTCGGCCCGATCGATCCCGAGATGCCCGATGAGCACCTCGATGCCGGCAGCCTTGTGGACCCCGCGCAGCGACAGCTCGCCGCTGTTGGACCCGAACATCGGCACGGTGGCCGGGATCACGTCGAACACGTCGGCGAACTCCGCGCGGATCTCGGCCAGCGTGACCGGGGAGTCCAGGAACGAGACCTTGTTGATTCGGATGCTCTCGGGATCGGCGCCGACGACGACCGAGTCGATGAACCCGCCCAGGCCCCGTTCGAGCTCGGCGAGTACGTCCTCGTCTGCCACGGGACCGAAGATCAAGTGCCGAAGGCGCGCCTGGACGCCGGGACTGCCGAACAGGCCCGTGTTGGACTCCAGGAAGTAGTCGACGCCCAGGGAATCGAAGAACTCGGTCACGCGCCGCACCTCCTCCACCGGGATGTGGTGCTCGGCAAGGACCTTCCCGCCGGTCTCCACATACCCGCCCGCTGCGGCCACCACACCGTCGAACCCGATCTCGATGATCTCCGGCCACAGCTCGCTCATGGACCGCCCCGTGC
Organism: Candidatus Nanopelagicales bacterium; assembly: GCA_049688595.1. Classification (GTDB taxonomy): domain Bacteria; phylum Actinomycetota; class Actinomycetes; order S36-B12; family CAIYMF01; genus Prado023. Next base: position 2,083 of record JBAVLA010000325.1, read on the forward strand.
ACAGGAAGACCAGGTGACCGTTGTCCCTGGCCAGGTGCACGGCCTGCTGAGCGCTGTCGGGGACCAGGCCTCGGTCGTTGACCAACGTGCCGTCGACGTCGAGGAACACAGCCTTGCGGGACATCTTGGGACCTTCCGATGCTTCGGGTGTGTGGGAAGTGCGGCGCGGAAGCCCGAGTCAGTCAGGCGGGCTGGACCAGGCTGGCGCCGTTGGTGGCGATGACCAGGTCGATGGGGCCCCAGGTGGTGTAGCCCCACAGCTCGACGCCGTCGTTGATGGCTTCGCCGACCTGGACGAGGTGGTCGTTGAGGTAGGCGATCCGGTAGTCGTCGTGAACGGTCTTCACGCCGTCGACCTCGACCAGCTCGTCCTTGGCGCCCAGGCCTTTCTCCACGATGGGCTGCAGCCACGCCGGCATCGTCTCCAACGGGACGAACGCGTTGAAGAGGAACGTCAGCGGGAAGAGCCAGATCAGGCCGGCGGTCTGCGCGACCTCCACGCGGCGCACGCTCAAGCCGATCACGGCACGGTCAAGGTCGCGCACACCGGCAGACGCCCGGCTCCGGGGGGGGATGACGGGCCCAGCAGCGGCTCCGGGTCCGGCCCGACTCCCCTGCGACCCACGCTGTCCGCGACCAGGCGGTCGACGACCGCGGCGACGTCCCTGCGGTTCGCGACCTCCGGCGGCACGGCCACGTCGGCGAGGTCGGCGCGCAGCCGGAGCCAGCGGTTCCAGTGCCGCTCGAACGATGGGGCCGGCGTCAATCGGCCGCGGACGGCCTGCCCGGCCAGCGCGTCGTCGCGGGATACTTCCACGAGGACCAGGTGCACGTCCCAGCCGCGCCACCTGGCCATCCGCAACAGCGCCTCCCGACGACGGCGCCGCGTCGAGGTGTCCTGGACCAGCAGCGTGCCGACGCGCGGCCCCAGCAAGGTGGCACTCCAGAGCAGCGCCTGATGGACCAGATGGACCAGCCACCGTCGGCGCAGGCGCGGTCGGAACCGGTCGGGGTCCAGGACCCAGACGCCGGAGGTGCCCGCGTAGCGCAGGATGGCTGTGCTCTTGCCGGCGCCGGGCACGCCGCCGACCACGATCATCTTCATGGAGCCAGTGAACCCTATCCGGCTGCGGGCCGCCTGCACGCTTCCTGGGAATCAGCCGGGAACCGCCACGCACGGGGACGGCGTTCGCGGGCCCTCGGGCACACCCTGGGCGTAGGCCACGTCCCGACTGCGCACTTCGGGATGTCGACAGACCCGTCGAAGGGGCTAGCGTTCGCATGTGCCCAGGCCCGTTGGATCCGCCCCAGCCCATGTGGCCCTCGGGTTCCTGCTGGCCGGGTGAGGCGGTCGGGCTCGTGCGCGGCAATCGTCCGCCCAGTGGGGCGTCGAGAGCGGATGGCGGAGCCCCCCCTTCGACAGGCCGCCAGCTCTACCTGGACAACCTGAAGGTGCTGCTGATCGGAGCGATCATCGCGCTGCACGGGATCGGCAGCTACGCGGGCACGATCGAGGTTTGGACCTACACCGAACTGCGGGAGGTGACTCTGATCTCGGCCGCCGAGATCGCGGTGGTCGTGCTGGCCCTGCCCTTCGGGCTGTTCCTCATCGCGCTGCTGTTCCTCGCGTCCGGGCTGTTGACGGTCCCGTCGATGGACCGCAAGGGCCCGACGCGGTTCGCCCGCGACCGACTGGTACGTCTGGGAATCCCGTTCGCCGTCTACGTGCTGCTGATCCAGCCGACCGTCGTCTACGCCCTCGAGCACCCGCTGGGCTACTCCCCCGGCTCCTACTGGGCTGAGTACCTGGGCGAGGAGCGCATCCTGGACACCGGTCCGCTGTGGTTCGTCGGCGTCCTGCTGATCTACTCCCTGGTCTACGCGGCCTGGGTGCACCTGCGCGGCCCGCGAGCGCATCGTGCCAGCGGGGCGATCAGCGGACGGCACCTCGCCATCGCGGCGGCGATCGTCGCACCAGCTTCGTTCCTGATCCGGCTGGTGTACCCCTACGGCAGCGACGCCGGGTTCACCGACCTGAACCTGTGGCAATGGCCGGCCTGCATCGCCGTGTTCGCCCTCGGGATCGCCGCCGCACGGCAGGGTTGGGCCAGCAGCGTGCCGAATGGCGTGCGTCGCACCTGCCGCACCGTCAGCGTGGTCGCGATCGTCGCCATGGCCGCCCTCCTGGTCGCCGCTGGGCTGCAGGAGCGGGTCGAGGACATGATGGGCGGGCCGAACGAACTGGCCGCCGGGTTCGCCGCACTTGACGCGGTTCTGTGCCTGTTCGGATCGGTGTGGCTGCTGTCCGTGGCGCAACACCACCTTGCCCGCCCGCTGCCCCACGGCCGTGCCCTGGCCCGCAGCGCCTACGGCGCGTTCATCCTGCAGACCCCGATACTGATCGGCCTTGCCCTCGTGCTGCGCCACCTCGACCTGCCCGCCGAGGTCAAGGCACTGCTCGTCGCCAGCGGCGGGATCGTCGCCTCCTACGCCCTGGCGTGGCTGCTCATCACCCGCATCCCCGGCCTCGACCGCGTCCTATGAACCGGGCACACGTCCGCGGATGCAGGCATCGCCCGGGTCCCGGACCTGAGCGGTTCAACGGTGCGGGGGCATTCACCGGGGCATCGCGGACGCCAGGGCCCGACCCCAGGCGACGGCGCAGTCCAGCTCGCCGGGCTCGAGTGGGCCCGTGACTCCGGCGACGCGGAAGTGCTCGGCGGGTGCAGCCGGAACGCCACCCAGCCTCGCCAGCCCCTTCTCGATCTGGATCGAGGCGTGGTCGAACGCCACAACCGCCTTGGGCTCGCCTCAAGTGCCGCGCATGGGGTGGCAGGTCACTTCGGCGAGGGTGACAGGGCCGCCGTGGGCGGCGAAGGAGATGCCGGTCGCGTCGACGTCGGGGTAGATCCTGGCGCTCATGGTCACGCGCCCGCCGTTGACGAACACCTCGACCGAGGAGTTGTCCACCAGCAGCCGCAGCGTGAACGATCCTGCCGATTCGAGGTGGCCGGAGACAGCGCCACGCTCGCCACGGCCGGACGTGCCCCGGTCCAAGGTGACGGATCCCGACCACGGGTCGACGGTGAGCAGCGTGGCTTGGCCCGGCCCCTCGCGCAGGCCGACCACCAGAGCTGCGCCCGGCGCCGGATCGGCCGAGACGTACAGGTCCAGGCAGGCTCCCTCGACCCCGGGCAGCGAGACCGCCTGACCAGACGCGACGGCGACGTCGCCGAACACCACGGGATCCCCGTGCAGCTGATCCAGCTCGGGAACCGGCCACTGGACCAGCCGACCATCGACCAGTTCCAGCGTGCGAGGAACCGCCAGGCAGTGCACCCACCCATTGGCCACAGTGGGATGCCGGTCGCCGATCTCGGGCTCGCCGGGGTGGACGGGCATCCCCATCCACCCGATCACGATCGTGCGCCCGTCCGCGGCGACCAGCGTGCGGGGGGCGTAGAAGTCCGGACCCAGGTCGAACCGGAGGAACTGCCCGTGCGCCAGCCTCGGTGGGTCGAGGCTCAGCTCCCCGCACGTGTAGTACGTGGTGTCCTCGAACCGCGCGGCCCCGGCCTCGGCGCCGTGATCGAACTGCGGGGACACGATCAGCACATCGCGAGCGCCGGCAGCGGGCTTGGCGCGGTCGACCAGGCGGACCAGGCCCGGGCATTCCCACATGTAGCCGAATGGCTCGTCCGCCCCGCCCGCGACCTGCCCGAGGAGCTCCCACTCGACGAGGTCAGCGGAGCGCAGCATGACCAGCGAGCCGTGCAGGTCGTCGGTCTGCGCACCGAGCAGCATCAGGAAGGAGCCGTCAGCGACCCAGACGTGGGGATCGCGCAGGTGCGGCGTGTAGCCGGCGATCGCGCCGAACAGGGGGTTCGCCGGGTGCTTCACCGCGGTCCCGTCCTCCTGCAGCGTCGCCAGGCACTGGTACGGCGTGCGACCGCCGTCCGGCGTGCGCACATTGCCGGTGTACAGCAGCCGCACCTGCCCGTCCTGCACGATCCCGCTGCCCGAGTAGCAGCCGTGGCTGTCGAAGTCGTTGCTCGGCGCCAGGGCGATGGCCGGATCGGACCAGTGCACCAGGTCGAGGCTGCTCAGGTGGACCCAGAAGATGGGCGGCGACTGCGGCTCGAACAGTTTCAGCAGGTGGCAGAGGTGGTACACCCCGTCGTGCCAGACCAGCCCGACCGGGTCGGCGAGGGCCCCGACCTGGGGCTGGACATGGAAGGACTGCCGCCACGGGTCTGCGGCCACCTCTGCGCCGTGCTCAGCTACTGCGGCCGCAGCTCGGGCGCGCAGCTGTGCATCCAGTCCGCTGGCGTCCCTCTCGATGCCTCCACCCATTGGCGCTGCCTCCACCCTTGACCCTCACGGCCCTCTCCCGGCCGGCAGGGGGCGGCTTGGCGGCGGACGGCCGTCCCGGCCCGCGCCCGTGAGACGGGTGACGAAAGGCCTGTAGTTGCCACCAGCGTAGTGATCGGCTCGACCGGCGGCGACTCCTGGGGCAACAGCCTGCGGCCGGCCGGGGCTCCCCCGCCAGGGCCACCGCCGATCCCGCTGGATTCGCGTCGAACGCCTCCGCCGTCGTGTGGAGGGCTGGGTCACCCGACAGATCCGAGGCTCTGGATGGCTTGGTCGACGGTGCGATGGACGTGCCTGTCGTCGAGGACCTCGAAGATCCCCTGCTTGCGCATCTGGTCGACGACCGCAGCGTGGACGTCGGCCAGGCGCACGTCGATGCCCCGCCCCTGCAGGTCGCGAACCAGGCCGATGAGCATGTCGGCCGTCGTCAGGTCGAGGCCGGGCTGGACCCTCATGTCAAGGACCAGGGCCAGGGCCGGGGGATCCGCCTGCGTGAGAAGGGCCTTGAGCTGGTCGCGGACCGTCAGGTCATTGGCGTAGTAGAGCGGCCCGTCCAGCCGCACGATCAGGACACCGGGGACGGGCACGTTCTCGGGGTGGCGCTCGAGCTCGGAGTAGGTCCCGGGCATGTCCGGGATTCGGCCGAGGACGGCCAGGTGCGGCCGGCTGGTGCGGTAGACCACGAAGACCAGGGAGGAGACCAGCCCGATGATCATCCCTTCGAGCACGTCGATGAGGATCACGCCGAGCGCCGCGAACAGCCCGAACCAGAACTCCGTGCGGGAGGCGGCGCGCAGCCGCTTGAGCTTGCGGGCCGCGATGATGCTCCAGAGGGCCTGGATGATCAGCGCTGCCAGGATCGCGTCAGGCAGCGTGGCGAACAACGGGGTCAGGAACAGCAGGGTGATGATCGTCGTCACCCACGCGATCAGGTTGGCGACCTGGGACTGCGCCCCCGCGCCCTCCTTGACCGCGCTGCCCGACATGCCACCCGCAGCCAGCAGCCCGCCGAACAGCGCGCTGACCACATTCGTCGCAGCGTGCGCGGTCAGCTCCTGGTCCGGGTTGACCTCGTACCCATGCTTGGTGGCGAACTCCCGGGCCGTGCCGAGCGCCTCACTGAAGGCGACGAGGAGCACACCGATGGCCGGCAGGACCATCGACATGTAGGCGTCCAGCGGGATCGGCTCGAACACCACCGAGGGCAGCCCGGCGGGCAGCTCCCCGATCACCGCCACGCCGTGCTCTCCGGACAGGTCAAGGGCCTTGCTGACGGCGATGCCGAGGAACAGGACTGCCAGCCCGGCGGGGATCCGCCGGTTCCAGCGGGGTAGCGCGAACAGCATCGCCAGGGCGACGACGCTGACCGCGACCGTCGCCCAGTTCGCCTCCGGGAGCTCCCGGATGATCCCCAGGAGCTTGCGCACGGTGTTGCCCTCCGGCTTGGGCACCCCGAACAGCTTGTTCAGCTGCCCCACCGCGACGAAGAGCGCCAGGCCCGCGACGAACCCGTCCATCACCGGCTTGGACAGGAACTGCGTGATGAATCCCAGCCTGGCGATACCCGCACCCAGGAAGACCAGCCCCGTCACCAGGACGAATGCCGACGCATAGGCCTGGTACGTGGCCGGGTCCACGTCCTCGACCGTCGCGGCCCCCACGGCAATCAGGGCCGACGACGCCAGCAGCGCCGCCGTCGCCGAGGTCGCCCCGACAGACAGGTGCCGTGACGTACCGAGCAGCGCGTAGACGAGAAGAGAGGCCACGAGCGTGTACAGGCCGGCCTGCGGCGGCAGCCCCGCGATCCCCGCGTATGCCATCCCCTGCGGGACCAGGAGGCCCCACAGAGTCAGACCGGCGACCGCGTCCTTGGACAGCCACCGGCGGTCGTATCGAGGCAGCCACGAAGCGATGGGCACGTGCGCGGCCAGTCCACCGGAGCTCCGCGGCGATCGATCGCTTCTCAGTGCGGACATCGCCGTACCCCGATTCCCTTCAGCGAACGGCCGCCCGTTGCGGGCGACCACCTTCCACGGCGCTCACTGTGGCGCTGCGGGCCGACTCATCGCAACCCGCAGCTCAGACGCAGCCCTGGCGGCGCAGCCAGCGCATCGCCTGGGAGCACCACAGCGGTGGTAGGTAGAAGGTCACGACCCGGAACGCGATCGAGGTCGACACGGCGATGGGGGCAGGGACCCCGATCGCCTGGAGGCCGTAGGCGTAGCCCGCCTCGGCCACCCCGACTCCGCCGGGCACGGGCATCATCCCGGCGAACAGGCTCACGATGGTGTTGACGAGGATCAGCTGCGAGAGGCTCGCCGACTCGTCGAACGCGCCCAAGCAGATGCCCAGGACGATGGCCTGCACCACCTGGCCCCCGAGGTTCCCGCCGAGGATGCCTGCAACCTTTCCGGGGTGGCGCAGCACCAGGAGGGCCGACTGGGCGGTGCTGGCCTGGTCCCGGAACGCGGCCCGGTATCGCGGGATCGCC
>JBAVLA010000326.1:0-6340 GCA_049688595.1 Candidatus Nanopelagicales bacterium
GCCCATGCCTGCCCCGAGGCGACTCCCCTGCCCCGAGCGGGTCGCCGCCGCTCGGGAGCACCTGATCCACCGGAGGCACGTCGACCCCTCACGGATGACCAACACATCGAGGTCGCTGACGCCCGGCAGGTGGTTACCGAGAACCACACGTGCGAGGCGTCGTCCAAGGCGGCAACGAGATGCTCAGCCGCGGCCCGCTCGTCGCGATGGCTGGGCAGATCAGCAACGATCACCATGACCCGCAGCTGCCCGGTCAGGGGCGGTCCAGGCCCGCGAAGACGAAAGGGGCTGCCGGGCGGCTCGGCCCCGGCCAGCCTCGTTCGTCCGACGCATGCGATACCGTCACCGCGAGCCCGGGCCCCAACGGCCGGAAGGCGACGGCCCCGGTCGAAACGGCCGACCGAGGACAGGAGATGACGATGGCGGGCATCGTCTGGAACTACGACCCGACTGCGCCTGACATCGAGCCTTCGCCGGCCTCGCCGGCTGAGGCAATCGGGCTGCTCGACCGGGGCAACGCGACATTCGCAGAGCTTGAGGCCACGTCGACGACTCCGCTCATCGTTCCGGTCGATGCCGACGACCTCGGCTTTGGGGCAGTGCCCGGGGAGACTCCGCGGCAAGCACCGTTCGCCGCGCTGCTGGGCTGCGCTGATGCCCGGGTGCCCCTCGAGCTGATCTTCCTGCAGTCGGCCAACGACTTGTTCGTGGTCCGCGTCGCCGGGAACGTACTCGGCGCGGAGTGCATCGGAAGCTTGGACTACGCAGTGGAGAGCCTCGCCAGCCTGCGCCTGCTGGCCGTCCTAGGTCACACGCGGTGCGGCGCAGTCACCGGTTCCGTGGACGCCTACTTGGCGACGTCGATCTACTTGGGCTTCTCGGCGAACCTGCCCGTGCGGGCGATAGTCGACGCCATCATGCCGACTGTCCGGGCCGCCGACATCGGGCTGAAGGAGGCGCACGGCCCAGAAGCCAACCAGCTGCCGGGGTACCGTTCGGCCCTCATCGACACGACCGCGATCCTCAACGCAGCTGTCGGGGCGGAGGCGCTGGAACGGATCTTCGCGGCCAATCTGGGCAGGAGGCTCAGGGTGGCGCTCGGCATCTACGACCTCGCCAGCCGCACCGTCGGGATGCCCGCAGCCAGCGGCGACGATCCCCACTGGGAGGCCGGCCTGGTCAGCCCCCCAAGGCCTGAGGACTTCCCGGAGTTCGTGATGAGCGTGGCGAGCTCCGGATACGTGACCACCCTGCTGCACACCGCGCCCCGCAGACGTCGCTGAGCGGGCTCCCACGGGGGTGCCGGAGGCCGGGTCAAGAACGGGCAGCCGGGCGAGACGCGGCCACCCGCCGACGCCGGGCAGGACACGGCAACCCGCCGACGCCGGGCAGGACGCTGTCAACCCTCGACTCGGACAGGCGGCCACACCCCCGCCGACGTCCTCCGCGGTCGTCGCCCGCGAGGCTTGAGGCGCACGTTCGGCATGGGCGGTGCTGGGATGCGCAGGCGCGGACCGACATAGCCGGCGACCACGCCGAACCGGTCACCGCCGGCCTCCCAGTCGGCGCGGAACTGCGCGATCTCCTCATGGCTGCGGCCCACGAAGTTCCACCACATCACGATCTCCTCGGTGAAGGGCACCCCACCGAGGAGCACCACGCGGGCACCTTCGGGCCCGGCCTCCAGAAGCAGCGCCGATGGCCCGGAGTCCACGCAGCCGAGGTCGCCGAACTCCAATTCGACGCCTTGGAGCGACACCGAGCCGGTGTCCAGCAGGGCCCCATGCTCGAAGCTCGGATCGACCGCCAGCGACAGCCGAGCGCCTGGCGCCAGGTTGAGCTCGGCGCCGAGCAACGGGGAGTACGTGCGGACCGGCGAGACCGCCCCGGCCAGGGATGAGACCGGCCCCGCCAGGGCTCCGATGAACACCCGCGCCATCCCAGCACCGTTGGCCAGGACCACAGCCTCCGGCGCGTGGTGGTCGAAGGCACGCCCAGCGTCCCGGGCCTCGTCGGGAAGCGCGATCCACAACTGCACGCCGTGGAGCACCTCGGTGTCCGGAGTCGACACCTCGGAATGGGCGATGCCCGTTCCCCCGGTCATCAGGTTGACCTCGCCAGGTCGCACGATCGCATGCACGCCACCTGAGTCGCGATGCTCTATCACGCCCTCGAACAGCCACGAAACGGTCTGCAGCCCGGCATGCGGGTGGGGTGCCACGTCCATCGGCTGGCCGTCGACGCCGACACGGGTCGGGCCGTAGTGGTCCGCGAAGCACCAGGCGCCGACGAAGGGCCTGTTCCCGTGCGGCAACGTGCGCCGCACGGTCATGGCCCGGATGCCCCCCAGGGCCACCTCGCGCGGCGCGAGGACCTCGACGGCTGGCATCGGCCGGCTCACACAAGCCCCAGGGCGGCGCGTCGGTCGGCGGGCACGAGGTCTGCGTACTCGGGGTTCTTGACGATGAAGCCCCGCACGAAGCGGCACGCCGGCTGCACGGACCTGCCCGCAGCACGGGTGGCGTCCAGGGCCTCGCGGATCAGCGTCGTGGCCAGTCCCCTGCCCAGGAAGGTCTGGTCGATCTCAGTGTGCGGGAAGATCCGCACGTCACCGTCCTCCCAGTAGTCGGTGAATCCGGCCAGGGCGCCGTCGACGTGGATCTCGAATCGATGCCCCGCGTCGGTCACGTAGATCATGGTCGCTCCTTGCCTGCCAGAAGCTGCGAGAACGGGATCACAGTGTCGTACGCCGACCCGGCCGGAGGCCTGCGCTGGCTGCGTCGGACTGCGTCGGCCAGTTCACCGACCGCCCTGCGGATCCGCTCGGCAAGACGCGCGGCGCCCTCGCCGCCGAAGTCGGAGGTGGCCGCGAAGACCCCCGTGCGCACCGGCAGCGCACCGAGGTAGGCGAAGAGGGGCCGCATCGAGTGCTCGATCATCAGCGAGTGCCGCTCGGTGCCGCCGGTGGCGGCCAGCAGCACCGGCATCCCGCTCAGGGCGTCCGGCTCGAGGGCGTCGAAGAACATCTTGAACAGCCCGCTGTACGACGCCGAGAACGTGGGCGTCACGACCACCAGGCCGTCGGCGGACGTGACCGACGCGATCGCGTCCCGCAAAGCCCCAGTCGGGAAGCCGGTCAGCATGGCGTCGGCCAGCGCGTGGGCGTGCTCCCGCAGGTCGACGTGGACGATATCGACACCACCCAGCGCTGTACGGACCTGCTCGCCGAGGTCGTCAGCCAGCAGGCGAGTCGTGGAGGGCGAGCGCAGGCCCGCCGACACCACGGCGACTGCGCGGTTCATCGAGTCACCCGGGAGCCTGCGCGCAGGACGTTGTCGTCCTCGGCGCGCGTGCCGGTCCACCCATCCACGGCCGGCCCGGTCGGGCTCTCCTGCGTGGCGCCGTGTTGAGCGACGCGAGCCCGATGGGTCGGACCATCGGGTACGTGGGCGGGCTTGAGTGCGGCGAACTCGCGGCGCAGCACGGGCAGCACCTTCTCGCCGAGCAGGTCCAACTGCTCGAGGACCGTTTTGAGCGGCAGCCCGGCATGGTCCACGAGGAACAGTTGGCGCTGGTAGTCACCGACGTAGTCGCGGAAGCCCAGCGTCCGCTCGATGATCTGCTGGGGGCTGCCGACGGTCAGCGGGGTCTCCGCGGTGAACTCCTCCAGGCTCGGGCCGCCGCCGTACACGGGGGCGTGGTCGAAGTACGGGCGGAACTCGCGGACCGCATCCTGGCTGTTGGGCCGGATGAAGACCTGCCCGCCCAGGCCCACGATCGCCTGATCGGCGCGGCCGTGCCCGTAGTGCTCGAAGCGCCGGCGGTACAGGTCGACCATCTGCTGGGTGTGCTCCTTGGGCCAGAAGATGTGGTTGGCGAAGAACCCGTCGCCGTAGTAGGCGGCTTGTTCGGCGATCTGCGGGCTGCGGATCGAGCCGTGCCACACGAACGGGGGCACGCCGTCGAGCGGGCGGGGCGTCGAGGTGAAGCCATGCAGCGGGGTGCGGAACCTGCCCTGCCAGTTCACGACGTCCTCTCGCCAGAGCCGGTGCAGCAGCGCGTAGTTCTCGATGGCCAGAGAGATGCCGTCGCGGATGTCCTTGCCGAACCATGGGTACACCGGGCCGGTGTTGCCTCGACCGAGCATGAGGTCCATCCGGCCGTCGGTGAGGTGCTGGAGGGTGGCGTAGTCCTCGGCGATCCGGACTGGGTCGGTGGTCGTGATCAGGGTGGTCGCCGTCGACAGGATCACGTTCTTCGTCTGGGCTGCGATGTAGGCCATGGTCGTCGTCGGCGCGGACGCGACGAACGGCGGGTTGTGGTGCTGGCCGACGGCGACCACGTCCATCCCGATGTCGTCGGCCTTCCGCGCGATCTCGACCTGGGCCTTGATCCGCTCATGCTCGGTCGGCGTCCGGCCGGTGACCGGGTTGGTGGTGACATCGCCGACGCTGAAGATCCCGAACTGCATGTCGTGCCCTTCTGATGAATGCTACGAATACCGATGTCACTATCAACAACATAGTTCGTGCTCCATTCCCGAGCAGCCATGGAGGTGCCCGATGTCCGGCGATGACGACGGGGACGCGTGCTCACCGATCGAGAGCGCGATGGGCGTGCTCGGCCGGGCGTGGGCCGGGGCGGTCCTCCAGGCGATGCTCGATGGCAACCAGCGCTTCACCGACATCCGGCGGGCGGCGCCGGGCGTGACCGACGCCGTCCTGTCCGCCCGGCTGCGCGAGCTGTGCCAGCGCGGCTTCGCCGAGCGGGTCGTGGACGCGGGTCCGCCCGTGGCCGTCAACTACCACCTCACCGAGGTCGGTCGCGACACCGAGCCCGTCCTGGCAGCGCTGCAGGAGTTCGGCCGCCGGCACCGCGAGCTGCTCTGCCGCGCGCCCTGACGCCCGCCCGCTACGGCGGGTCGCGATCGCCGAGGCTGAGCCGGAGCGCCCCCGCGTCCGTCACGGGCAGGTCGCACACGAAGCCGCGACACGGATAGGCAGTCGGGAGCCCCCCGATCGCGGGTCGGTCGCGCAGCAGGCCGACGGCTGAGGTGCCTTCGCGTGCTACCGCGACCACCAGCCCCGGTGAAGTGGAGCGAAGCGAAGTCAGGTGCAGCGGATCCAGCGCGTGAGGCGCGAAGCGGAGCTCAGCCGGATCCGGGGCACGTCGACCCCGATCCGCCCGGTTCGGGCCATCCGAAGCGTCGGTCGCGGATCGCGGCAGCACGACGCCGACCTGCATCGGCCCGGCCAGCGCGGCAGTGATCGCGGCCCAGGCCCAACCGGAGAACCGTGGGCTCATCCGTGCGGTCGGCAGCAGCGCGTCCAGTGCATGCTCGGCGGCGACGCGGCGATCCACGGAACCGCTGAGCGCTGCCCCCGTGAGAAGCGCGGATGCGGCGGCAGACGATCCCGAGGGCGTGACGCCGTCACCGGGGTCCTGCGGGCGGCGGACCAGGCGCGGGGCATCGACGGCCGTGTCGAAGAACCCGCCCAGCCCGTCGGGGAATCGTTCGAGGATCGCCGACAACAGCTCCTGCGCAGAGGCGTGCCAGCGCTCGCGGCCGGTGACCTGGTACAGGGCGAACAGGCCCTCCGCCACGTCGGCGTAGTCCTCGAGAACCCCGGTCGCCTCGTGGTTCACCCCACGAGCCAGGGAGACTCGGGCCAGGTGCCTCGTGGCCGGCACCCAATGGTGGGTCAGCAGCAGGTCCGCGCACTGCTCCGCGGCCGCGATCCAGCCCGGCATGTCGAGCAGCGCCCCGGCCTCGGCCAGCGCGGCGATGGCCAGCCCGTTCCAAGCAGCCACCACCTTGTCATCCCGCGCAGGTCGAGGCCGGCTGGCGCGGGCTTGCGCCAACTCGGACCGGCACCGGAGCCATCGAACCGGGTCATCCGGATCGTTGCGCAACTGGAGGACGGAGGCGCCGTCCTCGAACGTGCCCTCCGAGGTGACCCGGCAGAGCCGGGCGACCCAGGGCGCGTCCTCCGGCCCGAGTGCCTCCTCCAGCTGCCCCGGGGTCCACACGTAGTAGGCACCCTCCCTCCCCTCACTGTCGGCGTCGAGGGACGAGGCGAATCCGCCCTCGGGGGTCCGCAGCTCGGCCATGAGGAACTGCGCGGTCTCGCGCGCCACCCGCTCGGCCAACACCTCGCGGGTCGACCGCCACCAGTGCAGGTACGCGCGCAGGAGCAGCGCGTTGTCGTACAGCATCTTCTCGAAGTGGGGCACGACCCACTCGGCATCGACGCTGTAGCGGGCGAACCCCCCGCCGACCTGGTCGTACATGCCGCCGCGCGCCATCGCCCCCATCGTCACGGCGGCCATCTCCAGCGCG
>JBAVLA010000327.1:0-1580 GCA_049688595.1 Candidatus Nanopelagicales bacterium
GCGCACTCCACGCACTGGGCTACAACGTCACCCTCGAACCAGCCGCCTGACTCACACGCACTCCCCAACCAATCCCGGCTCCGCCGGCAGCTGTCGCACGTCGGGCTGGGTCCATTTTCGGTCTAGATCGGGCAGGCGTCCCCGCAGCCCATGGTGATCACGACGTCGGCGGCGCGCAGGATCTCCTCGGTCCACGGCTTGGGGAACTCGGTGGTGATGTCGATGCCGACCTCGGCCATCGCGGCGATCGCCGCGGGGTTGATCTCGGAGCCCGGCTCCGATCCGCCGGACCAGGCGGCGGCGCGGTCCCCGGCGAGGTGCTGGAAGAACCCGAGGGCCATCTGAGAGCGCCCAGCGTTGTGCACGCACAGGAAGAGAACGGTCGGGATGCCCGTGCCGGCCTTGCCCTCAACGCGGGCCAGCGCCTTCAAGCGCTGCTTGGCGAACCGCTCGGCCAGCAACGGCAGATAGATGGTGATCGTGGCCCGGTCGGCGAACGCGTCGTAGGAGGTGTGCAGGAACCGGTCGATCGTCTCGGCGCCGAACACCCCATCGAAGGTCCGTTGCAGACGGACGCCGGCGGTGCGCAGGGCCTGGACCTGGTCCAACGACAGATCGGTGCGCTCGTACCCACTGGTCACGACGGTTCCTCTCACGGTGGCGTATCAGTCAATCCAACCGCTCGGCTGATCGACTGGCGCGCGTCCGACCGGCGAACACGGCCCGCCATTTCAATCAACATGCATTGAGTGATCTTCGGTGGGGTGGTGGCATCCAGTCAAGGCTGGGCGAGGCGGATACGGCGAAGGTTCCGCTGGCTGTCACCGACTGTTCACCTGGGCACCCGCGGCGGGAGCGGACATCTCCCCGGAGCCAGTCGCTGCCCGGTGGGGTCGTCCTGCTTGACTGCGACGCCTGCTGCGGTCACTCCTGCTCATTGGCGACTGAGTCCCTGGAGGTGAGAGCCCTGGAGTGGCGCTCTGCGGGGCACGGCGCCCTGTCAGATGTCGGCCGGCTGCGGGTGGTCGATTCACTGGAGGTGGGCGACATCAGCCCGCGGGATCTCGCGGCCGCGTTGGGGATGTCCTCGAACCTGCTGGCCCATCACTTGAAGGTGCTGGAGGCTGCTGGGCTGGTGCGCCGGTTGCCCTCGGAGTCCGACGGTCGGCGGACCTACGTGCGCCTTGTTCCCGAGGCCCTGGTGGCGTTGGGCCGGTTCCCTACTCCCGCGCTGCCGGCGGGGCGGGTGGTGTTCGTCTGCTCGGGCAACTCCGCGCGCTCGCAACTGGCCGCCGCAGCATGGGCCGACCGCACGGGGCGCCCGGTCGCCTCCGCAGGGACACGACCTGCGGCCCGGATCCACCCAGGAACCGTGCGGGTCGCCCGCACGCACGGGCTACGGCTGCTGGCCGACCGGCCTGCCTCCACGGCCGAGGTCCTGACCGGCGACGAGGTGATCATCACGGTGTGCGACTCCGCCGACCACGAGGTGAAGGGCGGGCACACCCACTGGTCGGTCCCGGACCCGGTTCCGGTGGGGACCTCCGCAGCCTTCGAGCAGACCCTTGCTGACCTCACCA
>JBAVLA010000328.1:0-1950 GCA_049688595.1 Candidatus Nanopelagicales bacterium
TCCGGCTCGTCAGCGGCTCAGGATGCCCCAAGCACGCCAGGACCCCCCGACCGCTGGTCGGGGGGTCCTGCGTGCTTGAGCTCAGGCCGTCGCGCGCTCAGGCCTTGATCGCGGATGCGACCGAAGACGCGACCGGGGTCACGGCCACCGGCAGTGCGGCGCGCGCGGTGTCGACCAAGGTGGTGAAGGCAACCTCATCGGAGACGGCCAGCTCTGCGAGCATCCGGCGATCGACCTCGACTCCAGCAGCCTTCAGGCCCTGGATGAAGCGGTTGTAGGTCATGCCGTTGGCGCGGGCGGCGGCGTTGATCCGCTGGATCCACAGGCGCCGGAAGTCACCCTTGCGATCCTTCCGGTGGTCGTAGGCATAGACCAGCGAATGGGCGACCTGCTCCTTCGCCTTGCGGTACAGCCGGGAGCGCTGGCCGCGGTACCCGCTCGCCTGCTCCAGGACTTCGCGACGCTTCTTCTGGGCGTTGACTGCCCTCTTCACGCGTGCCACGGACTACTCCTTCGTGTTCGTATCGGGGCGGTCAGGCCTGGCCGAGGAGGCGCTTGACTGCCCTCCGGTCGGGCTTGGCGATCTCGGAGTCGGCCTGCAGCTTGCGCGACCTCTTGCTTGTCTTGACCTCCAGGCGGTGACGCTTGTTGGTCTGCTCGTGCATCAGCCGACCAGAGCCGGTCGTCTTGACCCGCTTCTTGGTGCCGCTGTGCGTCTTCATCTTCGGCATGTCCGTGTCTCCTTGTTCACCGCGCGCGGTCCCACCGCTGCGGGGTCTGGTGCACGGTGGGGGCTGCCCACCGCGAAGTACTGCGTCAGGTTCAGGCCTCTGGCACTGCCGGTGGGGCCTCCTTGGCTGGCGCCGGGCGCACCTGCTTGGTCGGGGCCGGCACTGCCTGCTTCTGCGGGCCTGACGGCGCCGGCCTGGCCGGCTGGGTCGGCACCTGCTTGGTCGGCGACGCCGAGGACACTGGCTTGTCCGGGGCAGGGGGCACCCGCTTCGCCGGCGGGGCTGGCACCGGCCGCACCGGAGCCGCACTCGGCACGGGCTTCTCCGGCGCACTCGGCACGGGCTTCGCCGGAGCCGCACTCGGCAGTGGCCTCGCCGGAGCCGCACTCGGCACGGGCTTCTCTGGCGCGGCGGGCACCTGCTGGGCCGCTGGGGCCGACGGCGCCTGTCCCACCTGGGTAGTTGGCGCCTCGTCGGCAGCCGTGGGCGGAACCTGTTCGGTCGGGGTCGGCGGTGCCTGTCGGGCGGCCTCGCGCTCAGCACGCGCGTCGACCTTCCGCTTGGTCGGCGCCACGACCATGATCATGTTGCGCCCGTCCTGCTTGGGGGCGCTCTCCACGACCCCGAGCTCGGCGATGTCCTCGGCAAGCCGCTGAAGCAGGCGATAGCCCAGCTCAGGCCGCGACTGCTCACGCCCGCGGAACATGATCGTGATCTTGACCTTGTCGCCCTGCTTGAGGAACCGGACGACGTGACCCTTCTTGGTCTCGTAGTCGTGCGGGTCGATCTTCGGGCGGAGCTTCATCTCCTTGATGACCGTGTTGACCTGCTTCTTGCGATCCTCACGGGCCTTCACGGCCGACTCGTACTTGAACTTGCCGTAGTCCATGAGCTTGCACACCGGGGGGTGGGCCTCGGGGGCCACCTCGACGAGGTCGAGGTCCGCCTCCGCGGCCAGCCGGAGGGCATCCTCCACCCGGACCACGCCGACCTGTTCGCCGGACGGTCCCACGAGGCGGACTTCGGGGACTCGGATCCGTTCGTTGATACGGGGCTCGCTGATGTGAGGTCTCCTGTTCTGTGGTCTGCCACACACGAAAAACCTCCGTGCGCAGGTGCTCACGGAGGTTCGCAGTCGGATGGCGGCAGCCATCGAGCAGGCACAGGCCCGCCGACCAGGACCCGGTACCTGTCGCCCCGGAGGGCTGTCGGAACCTGG
>JBAVLA010000329.1:0-9885 GCA_049688595.1 Candidatus Nanopelagicales bacterium
GTCGAACCCCGGGCAGGCCGAACCCGAGCAGGCCGCTGGAGCGGCACGCGGCCCTCGGGACCTGCCCGGCGGTCGGGTCGTCACGGTCGCGACGCTGATCGTGATCGCGGTGGCCGCCCTCGAGGTCCGGTCGTTGGATCGCATCGGCGCTTGGACTGGCTCGGCCCTCGTGCTCGTCTCGGTCGTCGCCTCCCTGGTGACCCGCGCTGGCGACCGCACCCTGCCAGCCATGATGCCGCCGTTGGCCTTTCTGGCGGCGATCCTCACAGCCGGCCAGGCGCTGCGGCCCGAGAACGGCGCATCCATCTGGGCCCGCGAGGCCGTGCTCATCGCAGGGACGCTGGGCAGCAACGCCGCCTGGGTGGTGACAGCGACGGTCCTCGCCGGCGCGATCGGCCTGATCCGCCGCGCCCGCTGAACTGCTTGAGGAGGAACGCGTGGCTCAACGAATTCGGTGGGTTGTGGTCACAAGAACGACCACAAGCCACCGAATTCCTGCAGGGGCATTGACCCGGCCGGCCAGCTCGCGCAGCGGCTATGCGCAGCAGTTATGCCTGACCCGCAGCCCGCAGGTCGCGACGCAGGTCTGGGGGAAGCGCGAAGACCATGCGCTCCTCGATGGCCTCGACGTTCTCCACATCCTCGTAGCCGAACTCAGCCAGTCGAACGAGCACGTCGCGGACGAGGATCTCCGGGACGGAGGCCCCGCTGGTCACGCCGACGGTCTGCACGTCAGCGAACCATGCCGGGTCGATCTCTGTGGCCAGGTCGATCCGATGGCCGGCCCGGGCGCCTGCCTGCAGGCCCACCTCGAGGAGGCGCACGGAGTTCGAGGAGTTGGCCGACCCCACGACGATCAGCAGGTCGCTGCGGGCTGCCACCTTCTTGACCGCGGCCTGGCGGTTCTGCGTCGCGTAGCAGATGTCATCGCTGGGCGGGCTCACCAGGCTCGGAACCCGATCCCGGAGCGCCTCGACGGTCTGCATGGCCTCATCAACGGAAAGCGTGGTCTGGGAGAGCCAGACGACGTCCTCGCCCTCCGCAATGTCCAGGTCGGCGACGGCCGCCGGTCCGTCCACGATGGTGATCGACTGCGGGGCCTCCCCCATGGTGCCCTCGACCTCCTCATGGCCGGCGTGGCCGATGAGCATGATCCGGAAGCCCTCGCCGGCGAACCGTCGAGCCTCGTTGTGCACCTTCGTGACCAGCGGGCAGGTCGCATCGATCGTGCGCAGCGATCGCGCGGCGGCCGCCTCGTGCACGTACGGCGCCACCCCGTGGGCGCTGAACACCACGACAGCACCCTCGGGCACGTCGTCGGTGTCATTGACGAACACCGCGCCGCGTGCCGCGAGGGTGTCCACGACGTATCGGTTGTGGACGATCTCCTTGCGCACGTAGACCGGCGCACCGTGCAGCTCCAGGGCCTTCTCGACCGTGACAACGGCACGGTCCACCCCCGCGCAGTAGCCACGGGGGGCGGCCAACAGGACCTTGCGACCCGACTCAGGCATGCCTCCATGGTAGATGCCAGCGGCGATGTCGGCCCCCTGTCGTAGCCTCACCGCATGAACGCCAGCCCCCCGCTCCCCGCTGCGGACGGTCGCTCGCCCGCGCGCGCCTGGCCCGTCCGGGAGGTCTCGATCCGGCTGCGCGACTACGTCGCGCGCCTGAACCGCGTGTGGATCGAGGGGCAGGTAGTCGAAGTGTCACGACGCAGCGGCTCGCAGGTCTACCTCACGGTTCGCGACGTCGAGGTGGACGCGTCTGTATCCGTCGTCCTCGCCAGCGTGCTAGACCGCGCCATCTCCCCGCAGCTCGCGGCAGGCCAGCGCGTGCTGCTTCACGTGCAGTGCGAGTACTGGGTCCGCAACGGTCGGCTGATGCTGCGGGCCGGGGAAGTACGCCCGGTCGGGATCGGTGAGCTGCTGGCCACGCTCGAGCGGCGCAAGCAGCAGCTCGCGGCGGAAGGGCTGTTCGCGTCCGCACTGAAACGGCCGCTGCCACTGCTGCCCCGGCGCATCGGGCTGATCACTGGGGCGAACGCCGAGGCCCTGCATGATGTGGTCACGAACGCCCGCCTTCGCTGGCCCGGGGCCCGGTTCGAAGTGCGGGAGGGCCCGGTACAGGGTGGCAACGCGGTCGCGAACCTGATCCGGTGCCTGCGCGAGCTGGACGCGGCCCCCGAGGTGGACGTGATCGTCTTCGCCCGCGGCGGTGGAAGCTTGGAGGATCTCCTTCCATTCAGCGACGAGTCCCTGATCCGCGCCGTGGCTGCGGCTCGGACCCCGGTCGTCAGCGCGATCGGCCACGAGCAGGACAGCCCCCTGCTCGACCTCGTGGCCGATGTGCGCGCCTCCACGCCCACCGACGCCGGCAGGAGGATCGTCCCCGATTGGTCGGAGGAGTCCCGAAGGCTCGCCGACCGGCGCAGGCGGATCGACTGGCAGGTGGCGACGCGCGTGGAGCAGGCCCAGACCTGGCTGGACCAGACCCGCAGCCGGCCAGCGCTGGCCGATCCGGCCGGCCTGCTGCCCAGGCTCACGGCCGAGGTGCAGCAGGCCCGCGTGCGTGCGTTCAACGTCCTGGATCGCCGCCTGTCCGCGCACGATCGCGAGCTCGCGCATCTGCGCGCCCGGGCGCGGGCCCTGTCCCCGCTGGCGACACTGGATCGTGGATACGCGGTGGTCGTCGCCGGTGACGGCACCGTCGTTCACTCAGCCGACCAGCTCCACATCGGTGACGAGGTCCGCGTCCGGGTTGCGACCGGCCAGTTCGGAGCTGAGGTGATCGACGTAGCATCGGTTCCATGACCGCCCCGAGCCAACTCCTGCCCGGCGGCAATCCGGAGGACATCGCCGGGTTGAGCTACGAGCAGGCCCGCGCAGCCCTGGACCAAGTCGTGGCCGAGTTGGAGTCCAGCACCGTGAACCTCGAGATGTCTCTGTCGCTCTGGGAGCGGGGCAACGCGCTGGCTGACATCTGCCAGGCGCATCTCGACGGCGCGCGGGAGCGCATCGAGCAGAAGCGTCCCGGACTGATGCCCGCACGTCCGGACGCCGAGCACCCACTCTGAAGCGCAGCCCCAACCTCGCGCTCGTCCCCGCACGCTGGTGCTCCTGCCCGACTGGCGCTGGCGCCCCTGCTCGACTCACGCTGGCGCCCCTGCTCGCCGTGCGCTGACGCTTGTACTCAGCCAGATGTGGGCTTCAGGGCTGCGGCCAGCTGCTCCAACTCGGACCAGGTCGCCGATCCAGTCACCAGGGTGCTCGTGCCCCCCTGCTCATCCACCAGCGAGCGCCGATCGTCGGGTGATGGGTCGCCCACCATGCGCACCCACTCCCGCCCACCAATCGTGACCCCACCCTGCACGACGCCCTGGCGCGTCTCGGCCCGCACCCAGTCGGACTGGGCCTGCACCGCCTGCGCCGGGAACTCACCGCGCTGGAGCAGGCCGGCGTACTCACCGCTTGGCGTCAGGAACCCGCATCGCCAGATGACCGTGCCGTCCGGCTGGGTCTCGACTCGTGCGCTCGTCGCCACCCAGTCGAACGACGCCGATGGGGCCAGGACGTCCATCGCGGCCGCCGCCGCAGCGCTCTGGGCGACCGGCTGCCATTCGACCGGCTTGACGGGATCGGGGGTTCGCGGGTGAGCGAAGCCCAGGACTAGCAACAGGACAGCTGCAACCAGGCCGAGCGAACGGACCATGTCCCAGCCCGCCTGCCGTGCCCGCGCCGGCACGCGCCCAACGATCTGGTCGCCCATGGGCAAGATGGTGGACCATCCCGGGCCTCCGCGCACATCCGCCCCCCAGCCACGCCAGCCTCCGCCCACCTTCCCCAGCGCCCGCAAGCCGAACCCTGCGTTCGCCAACCCCAGCGCCCGCCTGCTGGCCTCCGCGTCTCATCACAGCGCACGCCAGCCTCCGCGCCCGCCGAGCCCCTACCCACGGCACTAGGCTCCTCCCATGGCCGACTTCGCCTACACCGACCTGCTCCCGACCGGCGCCGATGACGCCCCCTACCGGCTCCTGACGGCCGACGGGGTCGCAACCGTGGACGCAGCAGGCCGGACGTTCCTCCAGGTCTCCCCCGAGGCCCTGCGCCTGCTCGCCTACCAGGCCATCCACGACATCCAGCACCTGCTGCGCCCCGCGCACCTGGCCCAGTTGCGCCGCATCCTCGACGACCCCGAATCCAGCCCGAACGACCGGTTCGTCGCCCTCGATCTGTTGAAGAACGCGAACATCGCAGCCGGCGGGGTACTGCCCATGTGCCAGGACACCGGGACCGCGATCGTCATGGGCAAGCGCGGACAGCGCGTGCTCACCGACGGGCCCGACGAGGCCGCCCTCTCCCGAGGCATCTTCGACGCCTACCAGACCCTCAACCTGCGTTACTCCCAACTCGCCCCGCTGACCATGTGGGAGGAGCGCAACACCGGCACGAACCTGCCCGCCCAGATCGAGATCTACGCCGACACCGAGCCGGGCCACGAGTTAGCCTACAAGTTCCTGTTCATGGCCAAGGGGGGCGGAAGCGCGAACAAGTCGTTCCTCTTCCAGGAGACCAAGGCACTGCTTAACCCGGCCTCGATGACCCGCTTCCTCGACGAGAAGCTGCGCAGCCTGGGCACCGCCGCCTGCCCCCCCTACCACTTGGCCGTCGTCGTCGGCGGCACGAGCGCCGAGTACGCCCTGAAGGTCGCCAAGTACGCGTCAGCGAAGTACTTGGACGCCCTTCCGACAGCCGGCAGCTTGGGCGCCCACGCCTTCCGTGACCTCGCGCTGGAGGCCGAGATCCTCCAACTGACCCAGCAGTTCGGCATCGGAGCGCAGTTCGGCGGCAAGTACTTCTGCCACGACGTCCGCGTCGTCCGACTGCCCCGCCACGGCGCGAGCTGCCCGGTGGCGATCGCAGTCTCCTGCTCAGCCGACCGGCAGGTCCTGGCCAAGATCACCCCCGAGGGGATCTTCCTGGAGCAGCTCGAGCAGGATCCAGCCAAGTACCTGCCCGATGTAGCCGACGAGCACCTGGACGACACGGTCGTCCGCATCGACCTCAACCAGCCGATGGATGCCATCCGCGCGCAGCTGACGAAGGTGCCTGTGAAGACGCGGGTCTCGCTCACCGGCCCGCTCGTGGTCGCCCGCGACATCGCGCACGCCAAGGTTAAGGAGGCCCTCGATCGCGGGGAGCCGATGCCGGCGTACCTGCGCGACCACGCGGTCTACTACGCCGGACCGGCCAAGACCCCTGCCGGCTATGCCTCCGGGTCTTTCGGCCCGACCACTGCCGGCCGGATGGATGCCTACGTCGACCAGTTCCAGAAGGCGGGCGGCTCGCTGGTGATGCTGGCCAAGGGGAACCGGTCAACGGCGGTGACGCGGGCGTGCCATGAGAACGGCGGGTTCTACTTGGGCTCGATCGGCGGCCCAGCTGCGCGGCTGGCGAAGGACAACATCAGGTCAGTCGAGGTGCTGGACTTCCCCGAACTGGGCATGGAGGCCGTCTGGCGGATCGAGGTGGAGGACTTCCCCGCGTTCGTCGTCGTCGATGACAAGGGAAACGACTTCTTCGCCGAGACCTCGAAGCCGACGATCACCACGATCCCGGTCGGCCCCCCGCAGGGCTGAGGAAGCGCGCCTGGCGACTGAGAGCGGCCCGGGGTCACCCCTTCGGCTCAGCTCCGGGGCACCTCATCGCGCTTCCGGGTGGGCCCAAGCCCGACCGGCCGAGTGCCCGCGCGCTCCAACCACCGCACGAGTTGCCGATGCACCGTTTCAGCCCCGTGCAGGCGCCCGGACTCGCCGAGCAGGTCGCGGTCGATCTCCCAGTCAGCCGGGTGGACCAGCACCGCCCGGGTCTGCCACCCGCCGATCCCACCGTGGCATCCGACCAGTTCCTCGAACGCGGCGACCTCATCGAGGTTCGCGTCGTACAGCGAGTTCAGGTAGATGTCAGGCGCGTTGCGGAACTGCACGGCGCGGGCGAAGTCGGCAACCGCGTCCGGACCGAAGCGCGCGATCGGCGACGTGCCGTCGACCTCGCCAGTGGCCAGGTAGTGGACTCCCTCCTTACCCAGGGCCATCGGGCCCACATCCCGGCTGTTCACGACGACGAACCCGACGCCGGGATGGGCCACCAGCGCGCGAACCATGCCCGGGAAACGCTCGGCCAGGTCCTCGGCCGCCAGCTGGCCGTTGATCCCCGTGAACCAGATGCCACCGAGGTTGCCCGAGCCCACGACGACCAGATCATCCCCGCCCGACGTGGCCACGGCCGCGTTCACCGCCTCGTACTCGCCAGCTGCAGCGCCGAGGGCAGCGGCGCCGTCGACCTCGTGCGCGGCCATCCGGCGTCGGGTGAACGCTGCGAGCCGCCCGCTCTGCGCCATCAACTGCCCAAGCGCCGCATTCACCGGACCCCAGCCCTCGACGGCTTCGGTGGCGGCGAGCACTCCGGCAGTACCGCCCATCAACTCGCGGACGACGTCCTCCAGCCTCGTCCCGTACCGCTGCCGGAAGGTGGCCCCTTGCGACTGGCCGTGGTCGGAGACCACGACGAACCGGTAGGGCCGGGGGGCCCTCTCGGCGGCGGCCTCCAGGACCGCGAGCGTGCGGTCTACGCCCTCGACCGAGCGCAGCGACTCGGACCGGAGGATTCCCGCGTGGTGGGCAACCTCGTCATAGTCGACGTAGTCGGCGTACAGCGTGGGCGCCCCGGACATCATCCCCTGGACGAGGAGCGCAGTGTTCAGGTCTCGCAACATCACGTTCGTGGCCCCGCGCAGCACGACGAAGTCCTTGCCCCGGTGCATCCGTGGCTCGATCCGGCGCACGCGCTGCAACCGCCGCTGGTAGAGCTCCTTGACCATCTCGCCGACGGTCAGCACCATGGAGCGGCCGAATCCGCTCTCCCGGACGAGGAAGGACGCGAAGGAGGCCGCTGGGCCCAACCCCTCGACGCCGCGGCTCATCGAGCTCATGACCATCACCCGGTGGTCGGCGTCTCCGGAGAACAGGTTGCTGATGCTCCATCCGCCCCCGGCCAGCAGGCCGGCGCCGTCCGAGATGCGGCCCTCCATGAGGGCGGCATCAGGCGGGTGGTTCGCCACGAGAAGCCTGCCCAGGGCCTTCTCGTACCAGCGGAAGGCGGGCATGTCCTCGCTGTACCCGTGCAGCAGCCCGGCCTGCGATACCGGCGTCGTCGAGGGGACCTGCACGTCCCACTCCGACCACTGGTGCGAGCCGCTTCGGACCCATCTCGCCAGCGTCGGAAGGGTTCCGGCCTTGATGCCCTGATCGAGGACCGGGCCGGGCAGCCCGTCGATCTGGATGAACACCACCCCGGGAACGTCGCTCGCGGCGACCTGGCCGGCGGCCCGCCGGCCGTCCCGGACCAGGCGGTCGACGAACAGCTCGTCGGAATCTGCCACTAGCAGCCACGACATGGCTGCGGCCACCATCGAGAAGATCCACGAGGCGGTGACCACGGACAGGAGGCGATCCGCCACGATCCCCGGCGTCAACCACAGGGTGACCGCCATCACGGTCGCATTGGCGAACAGGGCCAGGAGGATGGCGCCGACCCAGCCGAAGGGGCGGCTGACCGCCAGGAGAAGGGGCCGCAGGATCGCGCCGACCACGGCGTAGACCAGTGTGGCGACCAGGACGTAACCAGGTCGGTTGGCGCCGATTCCCGGTGTGAGCCAGATCGTGACGGACAGCACGATGCCGCCGACGAACAACTGGACGAAGAAGTCGCGGAGCACCTTCCATCCGCTGCGCTGGTCCAGTCCGGTCATGGCGTGAACTCAACCACCTCACCAGGTCGGGTGACGAGCACCCGGCATTCCGGGTACGTCCGGGCCGCAGCCTCGACGAACTCAAGTGGCGGCCGTTCGAGCACGGAGTTGACGCGTCGACCGAGTCGGCGCAGGCCAAGCGGGAACAGCGTGCCCCAGTGGATCGGCACGGCGTACCGCGGCCGCAGCAGGCAGAGCGCCTCAGCGGCCCGCTCGGGGTTCAAGTGGCCGGGCCCGATGTTCGGTCCCCATCCCCAGACCGGGAGCAGGGCGACGTCCAGTGAGGGATGGATGTCGGACATCCCCTCGAAGATGTCGGTGTCCCCGGCGAAGTACACGGAGGCCGGGCCGGACTCGAGGAGGTAGCCGATGGATTCCGTGCGCGGGCTGAACGGGGTGCGATTCCCGACGTGGTCGGCTGGCGTGGCAGTGATCCGCAGCCCGGGCGGCGCCTCGGCGCGTTCGGATGCCGTGCTCTGGGCGAGCTGCCAGGTGCGGCCGACCGGCATCACCTGGATGTCGGTGAATCCCAGCCTCGTGAAGAAGGGACGCGATCCCTGCGGCACGAGCAGCGGCACGTCGTTGGGCAGCAGTCGAAGGCTGGGCACGTCCACGTGGTCGTGGTGCATGTGCGAGATGACAACGGCATCGAGCCGCCCCAGATCACTCAGGTCGCGCCGCTCCGCCACACGGCGAAGGAAGGTCACGCGGTGGCGGAGGACCGGGTCGGTCAGGATCCGCAGCCCGCCAAGCTCGACCAGGACGCTGGCATGGCCGAGGAACTGCATCCACGGCTGGCTCATGACGGGAGGCTACTGCCGGGGGCGCAGCATCGACCGTGCGACCGTGCGACCGCTCGGCCCCCGGCCGCCGTTGGAAGCCATTCCCCCGGGGCACCTGCCATGCTCGGAGGGCCCGCCCGTGCGAACCTCACGGGGCGGACGACCGTGCGGGCGAGCGGGCCAGGATGCTCAGTACCAGTGGTGAGCGCGCCAGAACGCCCACGCCTTGCACGGGGTGCCGTAGCGCTTCTTGATGTAGCGGGCACCGACCCTGATCTGCACATCCGGGCTTCGCATGTACTGCGATGTCGAGTAGCCGGCCCCCCGCCACACGCCACGTGATGTCTGCGGGATCCCGTGGTAGCGGCCGTTGGGGTTGGATGCCCGGTAGCGCCAGTTGCTCTCGCGGGTCCACATCCGAGCAAGGCACTTGAACTGCTTGGATCCCCAGTCGTACCGCCTGTCGATGTACGCCCGTGCGTATCGCTTGCTGGCTGCCGGGGAGCCAGCCCGCGGGAGGCCGCGCGTGGACGTACGACTCGCCCGCTTGGCGGCGCGCATCTTCGCTCGATATGCCTTGTACTCACGCTTGATGGCTTTGCGGGTCTTCGCGTCTGCCACGCCGGTGACCGGCAGTCCGACCCTGCGCTGCAGCGTCTTGACAGCCACCAGCGTGGCTTGGTCGAAGACCCCTGTCCGCGGGAGTCTCATCCGCTTCTGGATCGTGCGGACCTTGCGGCCGCGGTAGCCGAGCCGAAGGTCGCTTGGATTTGCCCTGACCGGCGCCTTCACCGCGGGGGACGGCGCCTTGGTCGGGACCGGCGCCTTGGTCGGGGCCGGCGCCCTCGTCGGAGCAGGCGACTTGGCTGGGGTGGGCGCCTTCGTCGGGGCCGGAGTCGGGGTCGGCGGGGCAGCTGCCGCAGGCATTGCGCTGACTGCGCGCACCGGCGTGGCTTCGCTGGCTGAAGGCACTCCCACGACCAGGGTGGCACCCAGCAGCACCGCAAGGGAGCGGGCCGCGTGCCGCCGGGCAACTGCTCGAAGGGGTCCGCGGGCTGGGTTGTCGAGCGTCATGGACATCGGACGCTCCCAGCCAGGTGGGGGACGACGCAACCGACGATCTCGACCCAATCCGGCGACTCATGTGAAGCTGCTCACCCCCGTCACCGGTCTTACGGGACATAGCGCGACAGGAACAACACCCGTGGCATCGACGAGTGAGGCATATCCCACACCGATCCTTCCCACGTCTGCCCCGCCGCGCGATGTGCCCGTGTCGCCGCTCGTCAGCCAT
>JBAVLA010000330.1:0-2611 GCA_049688595.1 Candidatus Nanopelagicales bacterium
GCCCCAAGGTCCGTGAGCCCATCGACCTGTTGATGCCGACGAGCTGGCGCATCGGGATGCGTTGGAGCGCGCCCGATCCACGGCTGCGCATCGAAGCGCTGGTCAAGCACGCCGACAAGCAGGATCAACTTTCGAGTCGCGACCTGGCCGATGTGCAGAGAATTCCGCCAGGAGGCACACCCGGATATACCGTGTTGGGCCTGCGGTCGGAGTGGCAGGCCAGTTCCCACCTGACATTGTCGCTGGCAGTAGACAACCTGACGGACGAGGACTATCGCATCCACGGGTCCGGCGTGAACGAGCCCGGTCGCAACGTGATCCTCACGTTGGCGGCGAGCTTGTAGCACCATCGGCGTCGCCGCAGACGCCGCATCGCCATGCTCAACCAGCCACGATCACCTCCCGCGTTGCACGACCTGCCGGTTGCGTCAGGACAGCCGTCCCTGCGTGATCCATCGGCCAAGTTGGGCCATATCGACGCCTGCCTCGTCCACCCTGTCGAGTACCGCAAGACAACGGGACTTGAACGGTTCGACTTCGTGAACGAAGCGCTGCCGGAACTCTCGCTGGCCGAGCTCGATCTTTCCTGCACGCTGGTTGGAAAGCGCTTGTCGGCGCCGCTGATGGTTTCACCCATGACCGGTGGCACCGAACGCGGACTCGAGATGAACCGCAGGCTGGCCGGAGTGGCCGAGCGCTACGGCCTGGCGTTCGGAGTGGGCAGCCAGCGCATCGCACTCGAGCGTCCGGAACTCGGCGGATACTTTGCGGTGCGCGACGTTGCCCCGGGCATTCCGGTGTTCGCCAATTTCGGTGCCGCGCAGCTGGTGCGAGGCTATGGCGCGCAGCACGCGCGCAGGGCCATCGACATGATCGGCGCCGATGCGATATTCGTGCATTTCAACGCCGTGCAGGAAGCGGTGCAGGGTGGCGACCGTGATTTCCGTGGCGTCGCACGCTGCTTCACGCAGCTCTGCCGCGATCTCGCTGCGGACGGCATACCGGTGTTCGCTCGCGAAGTCTGCTTCGGCATGACCGGCGCGACCGCCCGACGCCTCATCGAATGTGGCGCCTCCGGCATCGACTGTTCGGGCGCCGGTGGCACGTCCTGGGCCAAGGTGGAGGCGTACTGTGCGAAGACGGAGCCGCGTCGCGCGCTTGGCCTCCGTTTCGGTGAGTGGGGCATACCCACAGCCGAATCGATTCTGAACGTGCGAGCCGTGGCCCCGCGCATCCCGCTGATCGCCTCCGGCGGCTTGCGCAGCGGGATCGACCTCGCCAAGGCGCTCGCGCTCGGAGCCGACATCGGGGCGATGGCCCGCCCCTTCCTGCTGCTGGCCCACGCCGGCGAGGAATCGCTGCACCGTTTCGTGGAGGGCGTCCTGGACGACCTTCGCGTTTGCATGTTCGCGACTGGGTCGCAGAATATTCCGGCGCTGCGCGGCACCCTGCGCCCGATGCAAACCCTTACCTCCCCGGGTGCAGGTGGCGAAGCGCAATGAGGCGGACACTCGTCATCGACGTCGTCGGGCTCACGCCCTCGCTGCTCCAGCATGCGCCGAACCTCAAGGCGCTCGCGGAGCGGGGGACGATGCGTCCGTTGACCACGGTGACACCGGCCGTAACCACCACGGTCCAGTCCACCTTCGTCACCGGGACGTTGCCGCGGGAGCACGGCATCGTCGCCAATGGCTGGTACTTCCGCGACCTCGCCGAAGTGTGGCTGTGGCGCCAGTCCAATCGCCTGGTGAGCGGCGAGAAACTCTGGGACGCTGCCCGGCGCATCGACCCGGGCTTTACCTGCGCCAAGCTGTTCTGGTGGTACAACATGTACTCCACCGCCGACTACACGGTCACGCCGCGCCCGATGTACCCGGCCGATGGCCGCAAGCTTCCTGATATCTACACCCAGCCTGCCGAGTTGCGTGACGAACTGCAGGGCGCACTGGGCCAGTTTCCGCTGTTTCGCTTCTGGGGTCCCACGGCCGACATCGAATGCTCGCGCTGGATCGGTCGCAGTGCGCTGCATGTCTTCGAGCGCCACCATCCGACGCTCACGCTGGTCTACCTGCCGCACCTCGACTACAACCTGCAGCGCTTCGGCCCCGACTTCCCAGGCGTGGAGCGTGACGTCGCAGCCGTGGACGAGGTCTGCGGCGAACTCATCGCCGCAGCGGATCGTGCCGGCGCCGAGGTCGTCGTGCTGTCCGAGTACGGCATCACCCCGGTCTCCAATCCTGTGCACGTCAATCGCGCATTGCGCCGTGCCGGCTGGCTGCGCGTGCGGGACGAGCTCGGTCACGAACAGCTCGACGCCGGCGCGTCGGACGCCTTCGCGGTCGCCGATCACCAGGTTGCGCATGTGTATGTCGCCCGCCCCGAACTCGTGCCCGAGGTGGACCGATTGCTGCGCAGCCTGCCTGGCGTCGAGCGCGTGCTCGACGAGGCAGGCAAGCGCGAACTGGGCCTCGACCACCAGCGGTCCGGCGAACTGGTCGCGATTGCAGAGGCGAACAGCTGGTTCACCTACTATCACTTTCTTGACGAAGACCGTGCGCCTGACTACGCACGCACCGTCGATATCCACCGCAAGCCGGGTTACGACCCGGTC
>JBAVLA010000331.1:0-23951 GCA_049688595.1 Candidatus Nanopelagicales bacterium
GTGCCTAAACAGCGCACCAACCGAGCACAACACAGCAGGTCAAGGGCCAAAAGCGTCTTGAAGCGACCGGTACGTGACCCAACTCAGGTCAGGTCACGGAGAACCTGACCACTGCCGACTGGACTGATCCGTTGCGCCCCTGGACGCGGTACGTACCGGCCTTGGCGACGGGCTGGTCTGCCGGACACACCCTGCCGGTTACCTTCCCTGGCCAGCTCGCCGAGGTCGACCACGGCTTGGATGGCTTGAGGGTGACCGAGTCGGAGCCCTTGCCGGGCTGGCAGGCGTCCGATGACCAGATGACCTGCGAACCGGAGGTCACGAGCAACTCGTTGGCCCCAGCGCCGACGTCCCGACGACACGGATCCTCACCTGTGTTCACCACGGTCAGCGTCACCCGCATGCCTGCTCCAGTCGCGGTCGAGCGGGACGTCGCCTTCAGCACGACATCGATGTCGGCGTCGGCGCACCTGGCCACTGCCTCGCGGCCAGCGCCGGCGGAGCTCGTGGTTGCAGCCACCGCCGACTCGCTCGGGCTCGCCGCCGGCGTCGGCGTCGATGACGCCGCCGCACTGGAATCCGGCGAGGGCGTGGTCCCGTCCGTCGGCGCTTCCGAATCCGATCCGAAGAGGGCCCGTATGATCCACCACAACAACAGAAGGAAGACGAGCAGGGCCACGCCCACCATTGCCCTGCGTCGCCAGTATGTGCTGGGCTCCTCCGGTCCAACCGGGTTCACGATCGAACTCACGGGTCAACCGTAACCCAGCGCGCCCGCCCGCCTCGGCGGAGCGTGTCCCGCTCGGCGCGGCGCGGACCGAATCCGTCACGATCTGCGCGAAATCGCGAGTCACCGCGCAAGCCCTCGGCAGGCCTTGGTGGTGCCGCTGCACTCCCAAGGACGCACCTGCAGAGCCAGCCCCACGGGGGTTGCAGAGCTGCGCATCCCCCGACACTGTTCAGCCCTCGGATGCCTCCCCGGTCCCGGCAGTCTGCACCGGGGCGACATCGGGAAGCGAGACCTTGTCCGTGCCGGTCAGCGTGAACTTGGCCGACGGACCCTCACCCTCAACGTCGACGACCACGATCTGGCCGGCGTGCAGCTCGCCGTACAGGATCTTCTCGCTCAGGGCATCCTCCACCTCGCGCTGGATCGTCCGGCGCAGCGGACGGGCGCCCAAAACGGGGTCGTAGCCCCGCTCGGCCAGCAGTTCCTTGGCCGCCCGGGTCAACTCGATGCCCATGTCGCGCTCCCGCAGCCGATCGTCGAGGTGGCGGGCCATGAGGTCCACGATCTGCACGATCTCGGTGCGCGAGAGCTGGTGGAACACGACGATGTCATCGATCCGGTTGAGGAACTCAGGCCGGAAGTGCGCCTTCAGTTCCTGCTGGACCTTGGCCTTCATCCGCTCATACGTGGAGACGTCGTCCTCCCCGCTGGAGAAGCCCAGCATCACACCCTTGCTCACATCCCGGCTGCCCAAGTTGGTGGTCATGATGATGACAGTGTTCTTGAAATCCACCATCCGGCCCTGGGCATCCGTGAGCCGGCCCTCCTCCAACACCTGCAGAAGCGAGTTGAAGATGTCCGGGTGGGCCTTCTCCACCTCGTCGAACAGAACGACGGAGAATGGCCGGCGACGGACCTTCTCGGTGAGCTGTCCACCCTCCTCGTATCCGACGTATCCCGGCGGGGAACCGAAAAGCCGGGACGCGGTGTGCTTCTCCGAGTACTCGCTCATGTCCAGGGCGATCAGGGCGTCCTCGTCGCCGAACAGGAACTCGGCAAGCGTCTTGCTCAACTCGGTCTTGCCGACCCCGGAGGGTCCGGCGAAGATGAACGAGCCACCGGGACGCTTCGGGTCCTTCAGCCCGGCGCGGGTGCGCCGAATTGCCTGGGACAGGGCATGGATGGCCGGCTGCTGGCCGATGACGCGCTTGTGCAGCTCGTCCTCCATTCGCAACAGGCGGGCCGCATCGTCCTCGGACAGATCCGTGACCGGGATGCCGGTCATCAGCGCGAGCACCTCTGCGACGAGCTTGTCGTCCACCTCGGCCACGACGTCCATGTCGCCGGCGCGCCACTCCTTCTCCCGCTGCGCCTTCTCGGCCTGGAGGGCCTTCTCACGGTCGCGCAGGGCCGCCGCCTTCTCGAAGTCCTGGGCGTCGATCGCGGACTCCTTGTCGCGACGAACGGTCGCGATCCGCTCGTCGAACTCGCGCAGGTCCGGCGGCGCGGTCATCCGACGGATGCGCAGCCGCGACCCCGCCTCGTCGATCAGGTCGATCGCCTTGTCCGGCAGCTGCCGGTCGGAGATGTACCGGTCGGAGAGGCGGGCAGCTGCGGCGATCGCCGAGTCGGTGATCGAGACCCGGTGGTGGGCCTCGTAGCGGTCGCGCAGTCCCTTGAGGATCTCGATCGTGTGGGCCACGGTCGGCGCCTGCACCTGGATCGGCTGGAACCGGCGCTCGAGGGCAGCGTCCTTCTCCACGTACTTGCGGTACTCGTCGAGGGTGGTGGCCCCGATGGTCTGCAGCTCCCCACGGGCCAGCATCGGCTTGAGGATGCTGGCCGCATCGATGGCGCCCTCCGCGGCCCCGGCGCCGACCAGGGTGTGCATCTCGTCGATGAAGAGGATGATGTCGCCGCGGGTCTTGATCTCCTTGAGCACCTTCTTCAGGCGCTCCTCGAAGTCGCCGCGGTAGCGCGACCCAGCCACCAGCGCACCGAGGTCCAGCGTGTAGAGGTGCTTGTCCTTGAGCGTCTCGGGGACCTCGCCGCGCACGATCATCTGGGCCAGGCCCTCGACCACAGCGGTCTTGCCCACGCCGGGCTCACCGATGAGGACCGGGTTGTTCTTGGTGCGGCGGGACAGGACCTGCATGACCCGCTCGATCTCCTTCTCGCGGCCGATGACCGGGTCGAGCTTGCCCTCGCGGGCGTCCTTGGTGAGGTTTCGGCCGAACTGGTCGAGCACCAGCGACGTCGACGGCGTGCCCTCCTGGGGCCCGGCGGCCACCCCTGCCGCGGGCTCCTTGCCCTGGTAGCCGCTGAGGAGCTGGATGACCTGCTGGCGCACGCGGTTGAGGTCGGCGCCCAGCTTCACCAGGACCTGCGCAGCGACTCCCTCACCCTCGCGGATCAAGCCGAGCAGGATGTGCTCGGTGCCGATGTAGTTGTGCCCGAGCTGCAGCGCCTCGCGCAGGGAGAGCTCCAGGACCTTCTTGGCGCGGGGCGTGAACGGGATGTGCCCGCTGGGCGCCTGCTGGCCCTGGCCGATGATCTCCTGGACCTCCTGGCGGACGGCCTCCAGGGAGATGCCCAGGCTCTCCAGGGCCTTGGCGGCCACACCCTCTCCCTCGTGGATCAAGCCGAGCAGGATGTGCTCGGTGCCGATGTAGTTGTGGTTCAGCATCCGCGCCTCTTCCTGCGCGAGCACCACGACACGGCGAGCCCGGTCGGTGAACCTCTCGAACATGTGGCACCACTCCGTTCCCCACGACCCCCCGGATACCCGGGTGGGCTGCCACTCTATCGGCAACCGCCGGACGTCACACATGCGTTGGGCAAGCGCGGACATCGACCGGCGGTTCCTGTCGATGTGCGAACGCATTCTGCGTACGCGTGCGTTCCTGATGGCGCTAAGCCCTCGGCGAACACCGGCGCCGCGCGTGGCACCACGCCTTGGCGGGCAGGCGACAGCCGGCAGGCGCCAGTCCTCAGCGGTGGGCCGCCTCGTACCGCGCCCGCAGATCCGAGGAGATCCGTCCACGGGCGCTCACGTCTATCCCGTTCTCCAGCGCCCAGCGCCGGATGTCTGCGGTGTCCTGCGAGCGCCTGGCCGGCTTCGACTTGGCCCTGAGCTCCCCGGCTCGGGACACCGGGGCGGGCCTTGCCGCGGCGACCCACGGGGCAAGGGCGTCACGCAATGCGCCTGCATTCTTCGCGGACAGGTCGATCTGATAGGAACGGCCATCAAGGGCGAAGGAGACGGTCTCGTCCGCCTCACCACCGTTGATGTCGTCCTCTAGAACGACCTGGACCTTCTGCACCATTGCCCGCCCCTTTTCGTGGGTCACCAGCCGACCCAATCCGGGCGGAATTCTATCGCAGAATGCCGGGAATCCAAACCGGGCCCCATTCGCACCGCAAGAATCGACTTCGACAATGGCTCGCCAACTGCCCGGGGGCGTCGAAACCGACCCGCTGGGCGCGCCGGGGCCCCGCCCACAGGCTGGTCTCCAACGACCGGACGCACCGCTGCGGCCACTACGCTGGACATCCATGAGCCCGCTGGCCGCCCTCACCTCCGCCCCCGAGTTGCGAGAGGCGATCCGCCGCCTCGGCGACCTTCTCGGCCAGTCCCTCCTGCGACAGGAGGGCGAGGAGATGTTCGGGCTTGTCGAGCAGATCCGATCCCTGGTCCGCGATGACCCAGATCACGCCGCCGAGATGATCGACGCGCTGCCGCTGGAACAGGCCGCGACCCTGGCGCGCGCCTTCTCCCTGTACTTCCACCTGGCCAACATCGCCGAGCAGCATCACAGGGCCCGCGCAGTTGCCACCGAGCGGGAGCGGACCGGCGGACCGCTGGTGACGGCCGGGACTGCGATCGGAGAGGCCATCGAGGCCGGCGACGTGGAAGCCGCCGAGGTTGCTGCGGCGATCGGCCGGATCGGCGCCCGCCCCGTGTTCACCGCGCACCCGACAGAGGCATCTCGGCGCTCCGTCCTGCTCAAGCTGCGGCGAGTTGCCGAGTTGCTCGACGAGCCTCGCACGGAGCAGTCGGACTGCGACATCTCGGAGGTCATCGACCTGCTCTGGCAGACCGACGAGCTGCGGATCAGCCAGCCCGAGGTCACCGATGAGGCCCGCAACGCGCTGTTCTACCTCGACGACCTGGCCCGTGGCGCCGCCAGCAGCGTCGTCGCGGAGTTCGCCGAGGCAGTCGAGCCGATCGGCGTGCACGTCCGTCCTGACACCCACCTGCTGACCTTCGGATCGTGGATCGGCGGCGATCGCGACGGGAACCCGTTCGTGACGCCAGCGATGACCGCCCGGGTGCTCGCCCTCCAGCACGACCACGCCGTGCGTGCTCTGCTGCCGCACATCGAGGCCCTGTCGGCCTACCTGTCAGTCTCCGAACGGATCGCACATGCATCCTGGGATCTGGCGGAGTCGCTGGCGGCCGACCTGAAGGCGCTGCCCGACCTCGACCCGCGCTTCCGTCGCCTCAACGCCGAGGAGCCCTACCGGCTGAAGCTCACCTGCATCCACATGAAGCTGCAGAACACCCGGGCGCGCCAGGCTGAGGGCCGCCCGCACGAGCCTGGTCGCGACTACCGCACCACCTCCGAACTGCTGGCGGACCTGGAGGTGATCCGCAGCTCGTTGGCAGCCAACCGTGGCGGGCTGATCGCCTCGGGGGCCGTCGCCCGGACCATGCGCGCAGTCGCGGTCTTCGGGCTCTCACTTGCCACCCTCGACGTGCGCGAGCATGCCGACGCCCACCACCATGCCATCGGCCAGCTCGTGGATCGGCTCGGCGAGTCCGCCCGTCCCTACGCCGAGCTGGAACCTGATGAGCGCTTCGCGCTCCTCGCCGCGGAGCTGGCTGGCAAGCGGCCCCTGGCTCGGGTCCCACCACCGCTGGACGGCGCGGCCCGCAACACGTACGACACGTTCGTCGAGGTCCGCGAGGCTCTGGACCGCTACGGGCCGGAGATCTGCGAGTCGTACATCATCTCCATGACCAGGACTGCTGACGACGTGCTCGCCGCTGCCGTGCTGGCCAGGGAGGCCGGACTGGTCGACGTGCCAGCGGGCACCGCCCGGATCGGATTCGTGCCACTGCTGGAGACGGTCGCCGAACTGCGGGCTGCCGACAGCCTCGTGGGCAGGCTCCTGGCGGACCCGGCCTTCCGCGAGCTGGTGCGGCTGCGTGGGGACGTGCTCGAGGTCATGCTCGGCTACTCGGACTCGAACAAGGACGCCGGCATCACGACGTCCCAGTGGGAGATCCACCTCGCCCAGCGGCGCCTGCGGGACGTGTGCGCCCAGCACGGCGTCTGCCTGCGGCTGTTCCACGGTCGTGGCGGGACCGTCGGCCGCGGGGGCGGCCCGAGCTATGACGCGATCATGTCCCAGCCCTGGGGCGTGCTCGACGGCCAGATCAAGGTCACCGAGCAGGGAGAGGTCATCTCGGACAAGTACCTGCTCCCCGAGCTCGCCCGTGAGAACCTCCGCCAGACGCTGGCCGCCGTGCTGCGTGGAACCGTGCTGCACAGGACCCCCTCGCTGGACGTGCAGAGACTGGCCGCCTGGGACGACGTGATGGCGCTGACCTCCGACGCCGCCTACACCAGGTACCGCGAGCTGGTCGAGAACCCTGACCTGCCGGCCTATTTCGGCTATGCGACCCCGGTCGAGCAGCTCGCCGACCTGCACCTGGGCTCGCGCCCCGCCCGGCGGCCGACCGCAGGCGCCGGCCTGGACACCTTGCGTGCGATCCCGTGGGTCTTCGGCTGGACCCAGGCCCGCCAGATCGTCCCGGGATGGTTCGGCGTCGGCACGGGCCTGGCGGCTGCCCGCGCTGCCGGGCACGCAGCGACGCTTCAGGAGATGGCCCAGCAGTGGCCCTTCTTCGGCAACTTCCTGTCGAACGTGGCGATGACGGCGGCCAAGGCCGACCTCGCCGTGGCCGAGCGCTACGTGCACAGGCTGGTCCCCGACCACCTGCAGTACCTGGCGGGGACGATCCGGGCCGAGCATGAGCTGACAGTGGCCGAGGTGCAGCAGGTGCTCGGCACGGACTCCTTGTTGGGCAGCCAGCCAGCGCTGGCCCAGACCCTGCTCGTCCGTGACGCCTACCTGCGCCCCCTCCACCTGCTCCAGGTGTCCCTCCTGGCTCGGGTCCGCTGGCACGAGGGGGAGGGCACCAAGGTCGACCCACAGCTGCGGCGCGCCCTTCTTCTCACGGTCAACGGGATTGCGACCGGGATGCGCAACACCGGCTGACCGACCACCTGCGGCCTGCTACCCGTCTCGGCAACGGCGGCTGGCTCCCTGACTCGATGGCGGCGCCCTGGTATCAGCCTCCGATCAGAGCACGCGCAGCATCCGGGTGTTCCCCAGCGTGTTGGGCTTCACCCGCTCCAGGTCGAGGAACTCCGCAACGCCCTCGTCGTAGGACTGCAGCAACTGCGCGTACACCTCGGGGCTGACCGGGGCTCCCTCGATCTCCACGAAGCCCGCGGAGGCGAAGAAGGCCGTCTCGAAGGTCAGGCAGAATACGCGCGCCACGCCCAGGGCCCTGGCGCGCTCGAGCAGGGCCGACACGAGGATCCTCCCGATCCCAAGCCTGGTCAGGGCCGGGTCGACCGCCAAGGTGCGCAACTCCCCGAGATCCTCCCAGATCACGTGCATCGCACCGCAGCCGACGACGCGCCCGTCGAGCTCGGCGACGAGGAAGTCCGGCACGTCCTCGTACAGGGTGACCGTCGCCTTGGACAGCAGGATCCGCCGCGCCGCGTAGACGTCGACAAGGCTGCGGATCTGGCGGACGTCGCCTGTGCACGCGGGCCGGATCACGACGTCCATGAAGGCCAAGGGTATTCCGCACGGACTGCGTGGCGCGCATCCCCGCGGCGGGGCTCAGGCAGGGCGCACCGGGATGTGGACCAGCGTCCGCGGGACCTCGACCTCGGGACCGTCGAGGTAGGACTCCCAGGGCGGGGCGGCGACGGCCAGTCCCTGCTCGGCGATCCATGCCTCTGCGGCCGCCCAAGCTGCAGCCACCCCGGCGTAAGGACCGCGGTGCATCACCTGCACCTGCTCACCACCGGGCAACGAGGACACCTCGACCCGCCCCGCCGGGACCACGGGCCCGGCAGCCGGGAAGCCTGCCTCGATCCGGAAGCCGCCCTCGACCATCTCGTAGCGCGCGAACGGGGGACCCGCCGGACCCACGCCCTGGGCCCCCAGAACAGCCATGACCTCGCCGAACACGCCGCCCAGGAATCCGGCGATGTCCTCGACGGATACCTGACCGCGCACCACCGCAGTCACCTGCTCATGCGCCTCGACCCGTTCCATCTTGTACTCCATGGCACTGACCCTGCCAATACGCTGGCCCGACGTCGACCCAGGCAGCGATGGATCCCGCCGGATGTGCCGTGCTGCCGCCGACGCGGTCAATCCTCAGATGGCCACGTTCTTCGTGAAGACGAGGTCCAAGCCGACCAGCGTCAGGTCCGGCTCGTGATGGGTGATCGTCCGGGACTCGGCGACGACGATGGAGGCCAGCCCGCCGGTGGCGATCACGGCCGCGACGCGACCACCCAACTCAGCCGTGATCCGGTCCACCAGCCCGTCAACCTGCCCGGCGAAGCCGTAGAGGGCACCCGACTGCAGCGCCTCGACCGTGTTCTTCCCGATGACCGACCTCGGCCGGACGAGCTCCACCTTCCGAAGCTGGGCCGCACGGGAGGTCAGGGCATCCAAGGAGATCTCGATCCCCGGGGCGAGCGCGCCGCCGAGGAACTCGCCCCGTTCCGAGACCACGTCGAGGTTCGTCGAGGTGCCGAAGTCGACGACGATGGCCGGCCCGCCGAAGAGGTGGTGGGCCGCCAGCGTGTTGACGATCCGGTCGGCGCCAACCTCCTTCGGGTTGTCCGTCAGCAGGGAGACGCCCGTGCGAGTTCCTGGCTCCACGATGACCCTGGGAACGTCCGCGTAGTAGCGGGCCAGCATCCAGCGCATCTCGCGCAGGACCGCCGGGACCGTCGAGCACAGCGCCACGCCGGTGATGTCCGGCGCGTCGGTCAGCAGCCCTCGGACGATCAGCGCCATCTCGTCGGCGGTGTCCCGCTGGTCGGTCTTGATCCGCCACGAGTGCACGAGCTCATGGTCCTGGAACAGCCCCAGGACTGTGTTGGTGTTCCCAACATCGACGGCCAGCAGCACGCCTCAGCCCTCCACGGGTCGCAGGTCCGCGCCCAGGTCGAGCACGGGGGCGGAGTGGGTCAGTGCCCCGACCGCCAGGAAGTCGACACCGGTCAGGGCATAGGCGCGGGCGACCTCAAGGGTCAGGCCGCCGGAGGACTCCAGCTGGCACCTGCCCGCGACGAGTGCCACGGCGGCGGCGGTCTCTTCCGGGGTGAAGTTGTCCAGCAGCACGAGGTCTGCCCCCGCATCGACAACCTCAACCAGCTGCTCCAGCGAGTCCACCTCCACCTCGACCGGGACGCCGGGGAACCGCTCGCGAACCGCCCGGAAGGCCTGGGCCACCCCGCCCGCCGCGACCACGTGGTTGTCCTTGACCAGGGCCGCGTCCCACAAGCCCATCCGGTGGTTCACGCCGCCACCGCACCGGACCGCGTACTTCTCCAGCACGCGCAGCCCGGGAGTGGTCTTGCGCGTGTCCCTGACCCGGGCCCCCGTCCCGGCCAGCGCATCAGCCCAGGCGGCCGTCGCCGTGGCGACGCCGGAGAGGTGGCAGAGCAGGTTCAGGGCGGTTCGCTCGCAGGTCAGGAGGGAACGCGTTCGACCGTTCACGGTCAGCACCACGTCCCCCGGGCCGACCCGGTCGCCGTCGGAGCGCACCAGCGTGACCGTGCTGTCGCCATCGGACTCCAGCTGGAACACCCGGGCGGCGACGGGGATCCCCGCGACAACGCCGGAGGCCCGGGCCGTGAGGTCCATCGTGGCGCGCTGCTGCTCGGGAACGGTAGCCGCGGACGTGACGTCCACGCCACCGCGCAGGTCCTCGGCGATCGTGGCGCGGATCAGCTCGTCCACCTCGGCCACTTCGAGCCCGGCGGCGGCGAGCGCCTCGGTGACGGACAATCCAGCCTCCTCAGCTTCCCGGAGTGCGGTAGTCATGCGGCGGCACGGCCTCGGTACTGGTATGCACTACACCGTCGCGGTCGAGCCTGGCGACCAGGCGCACGCGCCAGTGGTCATCGTCCACCCGGGGGAAGTCCTCGCGCCAATGCGAACCCCGGGTCTCCTCACGGGCCAGGGCATGGGCGGTCAGGACCGAGGCCACCGCGTGCAGGTTGGTGGTCTCCCAGGATGCGGCCGTGCGAGCATCCTCGACGTCGGTCGTCGGCATGGAGGCCAGCCTGTCCTGCGCCCCGGACAGGGAATCAGCGCTGCGCAGCACCCCGACGCCCTCGGTCATCATCCTCTGCAGGTCCGCACGCTCGGCGGCGTCGACCAGGCCCCGACCTGCCGGCTGGGCTGTGGCGTCCCGGCGAGCGGGCAGGCCCTGCGCGAGCACCGCCACGATCCGCTCCGGGAAGACCAGTCCCTCGAGAAGCGAGTTGGATGCCAGTCGGTTGGCGCCGTGCACACCGGTGCAGGCGACCTCACCGGCGGCGAACAGTCCCGGGATGGACGTCCTGCCGTGCAGGTCGGTGCGCACCCCGCCGGAGGCGTAGTGCTGCGCGGGTGCCACTGGGATGAGGTCGCGGGCGGGGTCGATCCCCAGGCGTCGGCATGACGCCAGGATCGTCGGGAAGCGGGTCTCCCAGCGATCGGCAAGGCACCGGGCGTCCAACCACACGTGCGGCCGGCCCTGTTCCCGCATCCGCCGCGTGATCGCCTTGGCGACGACGTCGCGAGGGGCCAGGTCGGCAAGTGGATGGACCCCCTGCATGAACCTGACGCCGTCGTCGTCGACGAGGACCGCCCCCTCGCCCCGGACCGCCTCGCTGACCAGCGGCTGCTGGCCGGTCGACTGCGGTCCCAGGTACATGACCGTGGGATGGAACTGCACGAACTCGATGTCAGCGACGTCGGCGCCTGCGCGCAGGGCCAGGGCCATCCCGTCACCGGTGGAGACAGCGGGGTTCGTGGTCTGGGCGAACACCTGGCCGAGCCCACCGGCGGCGATCACGACTGCGGGGGCCAGCACCGCGCCCACGCCGTCATGCTGACCCTCGCCGATGACATGCAGCGTGAGCCCCTGCACGCTGCCCCGGGCGTCGACCAGCAGGTCCAGCGCGAGGGCGTGCTCGATCAGGGCGATGCCTGGGTCGTCGGCAATCGCGGCCACGAGGGCGCGGAAGATCTCGGCCCCAGTGGCATCCCCGCCCGCATGTGCGATCCGGTCGCGCAGGTGTCCACCCTCCCGGGTGAGGGCGATCCCCCCGGTCGGGTCCTGGTCGAAGCGGGCACCGATCGAGATGAGGTTGCGCACGGACGCGGGGCCCCGGGTGCACAGCTCATGCACGGCAGCCGGGTCGCACAGGCCTGCGCCGGCCACCAGGGTGTCCCGCTCGTGGTCGGCCGGGGAGTCCTCGTCGGCCAGCGCGGCCGCGATGCCACCCTGCGCCCATCGCGTCGAGCCCTCCTCGACTGAGGACTTGGTGACGATGAGCACGCGATGGCCAAGTCGGCGGATGTTCAGGGCCAGAGACAGGCCCGCGACGCCTGAGCCGATGACGACCACGTCCGCGGTCAGGGTCCATCCCGGCGCCGGGGCCGCCAGCGCCGTCGGGATCACCAGTCGTCGGGCGTTCATCCGCGCAGGGTGATCGGAGTGTTGTCAAGCAGGCGGGTGGCGCCCACGCGGGCTGCGATCAGCAGGCGGGCCGCCCCCTCGCGCGGAGGCGGCCCCAGGAGCGGGTCGGTCAGCGCCACGTACTCCGGAGCTATCCCGACCCGGGTGAGCTCCACCTCTGCGGCGCCGACGACCGCCTCCACCGAACGGCCGAGATCCGCTGCCGTCACGCCAGCCGCCAGCGCCGCCGGCAGCGCCGCTGCCTGGGCTCGCTCCTCGGCAGTGAGGTAGCGATTGCGGCTGGAGCGCGCCAGCCCGTCGGCCTCGCGAACGATCGGGACCCCGTGGACCCTGACGGGCAGATCCAGGTCCCTGACCATGCGCCGGACAAGTGCGAGCTGCTGGAAGTCCTTCTCTCCGAAGAACGTCGCATCCGGCTTGGTCAGGTTGAGGAGCTTGAGCACGACCGTCAGGACGCCGCTGAAGTGACCCGGGCGGGCAGCTCCCTCCAGCACGGTGCCCAAGGGCCCTGGGTCCACGCGCACCTCCGGGTCGCCCGTCGGGTACATCACGTCCGTGGCCGGGGCGAACACGAGGTCGACGTCCTCGGCCGCGCAGACCTGCAGGTCGGCGCCCAGGGTCCTGGGGTACGTCCCGAAGTCCTCGCCGGCGGAGAACTGGAGGGGGTTGACGAAGATCGTGACCGTCACGTGGCCAGCCGGCCCCACCTCTCCACGCGCGGCCCGGATCAGCGCGACGTGGCCGTCGTGCAGGGCGCCCATCGTGAACACGGCCGCGCGGCTGGCCCGGGCCGAGCGGACTGCGGGCTGCAGGATCGCCGCATAGGCGTCCCCGAGGGACTCCAGGGTCCGCGCGACGCGCATCACCGGGGCTGGGCCGGCCGGCACCTCGACGTCACTCACCGTGAACCTCCTCTCGTCCCGGGGGCGCCACCGCCGGACGAGTCGACTGGGTCGCAACTGGAGCCGACCCTAGTCCCACATGTCGGGATGGTCACGAAGGCTCCCCGTCTCGCGCCCCGCCGCAACCTGCCCTGGCTCTCAGACGCCGTATGGGGACGCAAGGCGCACCACATGAGCACCGAGTCGGTTCTCACCGCAGCACGTCCAACAGGGCTTCGGCTGCCTCAGGGTCGAGCAGACCCGCGGCGAGGGCGCGGTCGGCGGTGAGCCTGGCCATCGCGACGTAGGCGCTGCGCGCCTCGGGGGCCGCCCGGGACAGCGCCTCGAGGTGGGCGGCGACGGTCCCGGCGTCCCCGCGTGCAACTGGCCCAGTCAGCGCCTCGTCACCCATCCGCAGCACGTTGTCCAGCGCGGCGGTGAGCAGCGGCCGGATCAGTTCGGGAGGCCGTTCGACCCCCGCCGCGGCCAGCAGGTCCAGGGTCTGGGCCACGAGCGTGACCAGGTGGTTGGCTCCATTGGCCAGCGCTGCGTGGTAGAGCGGTCGGGCGGACTCCGGGACCCAGACCGGATCCCCGCCCATCTCAACGACGAGGGCCTCGGCCACGGGGCGGAGCACGGGCGGGGCGGTGACCCCGAACGGGCAGCCGGAGAGGCGATCGAGGTCCGCTGCCGTCCCCGTGAACGTCATCACCGGATGCAGGGCGAGGGGCAGCGCCCCGAGCCGGGTTGCCGGCTCGAGGATGGCCGTGCCGTACCGGCCCGAGGCATGCATGAGGAACTGTCCGGGGGTCACCGAGTCGGTGTCGGCAAGCCCGCTGACGAGGTCGCCCAGGACGTCGTCGGGCACGGTGAGCAGGACCAGGTCAGCGGCGCGCATGACCTCCTCGACTGACATCACCGGCGTACCCGGCAGGAGCTCCTGGACACGTCGCAGCGATCGGCCGGACACCGCATGGGCCCCCACGACTGGGTGCCCGGCCCGCTTCAGCGCAGCCGCCATGGGCGCGCCGGCGCGGCCTACTCCGATCACCCCGACGGCCAACCGAGGTGCGAGCCGCAGGTCAGTTCCCATCGGGGGCAGCCTGCCACCGCTGAGGGCCTCGGTGCCCGCCGGGAGGTGCGAAGGCCCGTTGTCGACCCCCTACTCCTGGTTGTCGGCCGGCGTCCACAGCGAGATGCGACCGCCTGGAAGGCAGGCCAGGAGTCCGCCATCCATGCCCCGAACCTCCCACGCCTCGTACTTCGGATCAGCCTCGACTCGGAGGTTCCCAGCCCCGCAGTCGATGCGCAGGCCGCCGGTGGGAAGCACCTCGACCCGCGTGATCGGCCGACCGCTCCACTCCATGACGGCCGCAACGGCCACCCCCGGCGCGTGGCACACCGCGACACTGCCGTCAGCCGAAGTCAGGATCAGCGGTCCTGCAACGACGAGCAGGTGGACCGGGTTGGTCGAGATCTCCACGACCAACCGGTCCATCGAGGTGTCCGCCCTGCCCAGCGGCCTGCCCACGAAGGAAGCCAGGCGCGCCGTCGCGTCGCGCGGTTCGATGATGCCGGCCGGTTCGCGGCTGCGCCGGTTTCCGGGCCCAGCCGGGGCTCCGGCCAAGCGACGAAGGGGCGTCAAGAGGTTCACGGCGCAGATTGTCCCATCCCAGCGATACCGGACCCGTCGTGGGCTGCCGAGGTCGGTGGCTGGTCAGGGTCAGCAGACGGTCGATCAGCAGGCGGTCGGCCGGTCATCCAACGCTCGCGCATACCGGTCGCCCGGGCCGCCGCAGCGCGCACCAGCTGTGCCTCAGCCAGTTCCCGGGCCTGACCCGCCTCCCGGTGGAGGG
Organism: Candidatus Nanopelagicales bacterium; assembly: GCA_049688595.1. GTDB lineage: Bacteria > Actinomycetota > Actinomycetes > S36-B12 > CAIYMF01 > Prado023. The sequence goes on from JBAVLA010000331.1 coordinate 14,266, forward strand.
CCCGCACGACGACGGGGCCGGGCGTCGTGTCCACCTGCATCGTGGCCAAGCCCAGCCGCCGCTGCCACGGCCCCTGGCTCACCTCGACTGACTGGGTCCGCGCGTGCGGGATGATCGCGAGCCTGCGGGTCAGGAAGCCTCGGCGGGCCGCGAGCACGTGCTCGTCCTGAGCCACGCCCAGGTTCGGCCACTGCAGCCATGCCCGCCTGCGGGCAGCAGGCGGAGAGGGCTCGAACTGGAGCTCGTCGAGGGCCACGCCCGGCAGGATCCGGGCGACGATGCCGCGAGCCACGTAGCGCGGTGCCACGGGGAGCAGCACCTGCTCGGCCCGGGACTCCTCGTCGCCTGATCGCTGGCCCGCGACGTTGAGGCTCACCCGCACCCAGTCGCGGCGCCGCCAGAGCACCGGCTCGGACACCTCGATCGCCTGGACCCGTCCGGGGGGAACGGTCTGGCTCCGCGAGCTGGCCAGCCCGTGCCGCAGGCGCAGCCCATCGGGGGATTCCGCGACGGTGAAGCCGAAGAACCTGTTGAACTGGCCGAACACCCCGATCAGCGGCACCCCCCCGGTGAACAGGAGCAGCATCAGACCGGCGGTGCCCTCAGTCACGACGACCACAGCCACCAGGATCACCGACACTGCGGTCAGGATGATCGTCTCGCTGCGAAGGAGCAGGCTGACGATCAAGTCGCCCGTGGGGACCGTCGTCAGGATCAGTTCGGGCGCCTCACCGGCCCGCGGGTCGACGCCGGCCGCCCGCGCGATGATCTCCGCGCGCAGCGCCTGGGCCTGCGCCTCAGCCAGGTAGGACAGGACCACTCGCGCGTCGCCGCCCCCCGCGACCTCGATGCGGAGCTGGGACAGTCCCACCACCCGGCCGAGCAGTGGTCGGACGACGTCGACGCTCTGCAGGCGCGACAGTGCCAGCCGCCGCTCCTTGCGCTCGAGGATGCCCGAATCGAGCCGGAAGTCGCCGGCCTCATCGAAGAAGAACTCAGTCCGCGACCACTTCACGTAGTTCAGGCCAACGGCCAGCGCGAAGAGGACGGCACCCCCGGCGATGATCGCCAGGACCGCCGGGAGCCGGCTGACGCTGGAGGCCAGATCCATCAGGTCGTCGGCGGCGAAGACCAGGATCGCGAAAGCCACGAGCCCACCGGTGCGGACCGACTCCACCCAGGGGGTGAGCGGGTGGGTCCGCTGCCGAGCGCCGGGAGCCGGCCCAGCACCCCCGCTCACAGCCCCGCGCTCCGTCGCTCCCCGCGCGCGGCGAGTCGGTCGCGAAGGACGGCTGCCTCAGCCGGGGGCAACCCAGGGATCGTGGCGTTGGTCGTCGCGGCCGCGGTGTGCAGCTGGACCGTGGTCACGCCCAACGCACGATCCAGCGGACCCGCGGTGATGTCCACCAGCTGCATCCGGCCGTACGGGACCACGACGAGACGCCGGAACATGATGCCGCTGGTGACCAGTAGGTCATCGGCGCGCTCCGCGTACCCGAACGAGCGGACCCGACGGCCGATCAGCCAGAAGAGCCACACCAGCACGACGGCCCAGACCACGATGAGGACTCCGGCGACCCGGCGAGCCTCCGGCGTGAACATCAGCCAGATGAGGACCGCAAGCACCGGCAGCATCGCCAGCAGCAGCGAGGCCCGCCGCGCGGTGGCCAGTCTCGGGGAGACGGGTCGCCATCCCTCCCCCGGCGGGGCGAAGGCATCATCGAGGGACGTCGGCTGCTGGACCACGGGACGAAGCCTATGGTCAACCCGACGTGCCAGGGACCTAGGCTGACCGCGTGAGTGATCCGCTGCCCGGCTTCCAGGTGCGCCGGATCGTGCCGTACCGCCGGGCGCCGGGCGACATCGCCCTCGGACCCGACCACCCGACGCTCGACGGCATGCCCCGGCTGGCCGTCCAGGCCGAGGCGGGGACCGTCGTAGCCGCCGAATGGCTACCGGGATCCGTGCATCGCGGCGTCGAGAAGTTGTTCGAGTCCCGCGACTATCGGCAGATCCTGATGCTGGTCGACCGACACGACTGGTTGTCGGCCTTCTGCTCGGAGATCGCGCTCGCGGTGGGTGTGGAGCGCCAGGTCGGACTTACCCCACCCGGCCGCGCCCAGCACATCCGCGTGCTCCTGGCCGAGCTGACCCGAATCGCCCATCACCTGGCCTTCCTCGCTCCGCTGCCCGGGTTGATCCCGCCGGCGTGGCGGTCCACGGCCTGGGAATGGCGCGCAGAGGTGCTCGACCTCATCGAAGCGGCCACCGGGCACCGGATCCATCCCATGTTCTGCCAGGTCGGTGGCGTTCGCCAGGACGTGCCAACGGACTGGGTGGATCGAGTGGCTGAGGCAACCGCCCCCGAGTCCGGCAGACAGCCCAACCAGGGCTGGCGGATGCGGCTGGCGGCGCTGGACAGCCCGGAGCTGGCGGCCGTGCTGGACACGCAGTACGCCGGCGTCGGGGTGCTCAGCCGATCCGACGCCATGGCCTTCGGCGCCTCGGGACCGGTCGCCCGAGCCAGCGGCGTTGACCTGGACCTGCGTCGGGACGACCCGTGCCTGCCCTACCCGGACTTCCCGGTCTCCCTGCGCCAGGCCGGGGACGCGCGGGCGCGGATGCGCTGCCTCGTGGACGAGCTCGCCACCTCGCTGGACCTCGCAGCCGCAGCGGCGGCCCACCTGAAGGGCTGCCCCGGCGCGCCGGTCAACGTCCGGCTGCCCAAGGTCGTGCGCGTCCCCGAGGGGTCGGCCTACTCGTGGTCGGAGGGCCCGACCGGGATCAACGGCTACCTGCTGGTATCGGCCAACGATCGGACGCCCTGGCGGCTCAAGCTGCGCAGCGCCGGGTTCAACAACGCTGCAGCCGTGGCAGCCGCACTTCCTGGAACCCGCGAGTCCGACCTCGCCGCGGCGATCGGGAGCTTCCTGCTCATCTGCGGCGACGTGGACAAGTGACTGCGCTGCGCACCCGGCGGGGATGCTGCCGACAGGCCCGCTGACCGGACCAGGCCCGAGCCCAGGACCATCGACGTGCAGCAGAACTGGCCGGGCGACCGTGCGGCGTCAGCGCGCCGGGTGCTCTCGCAGGTATGTGGCGAAGACCGCCCGGAACATCGGCTCGAGCTCGCCGACCCGCTCATGGCCGAAGACCTCGCGGGCCGCCTCGATCGTCTCGATGAAGGACCCGGTCATCTCGCCGAGCGAGCCGCCCTCGTCGGCGGTTGCGGCAAGTGCCGGCGTGTGAGCCATGAGGTCGATGAAGAACCCGATATCCCGGTGGTGCCGGGCCCGGTCGAACGCCGCCTCACGCAGTTCTTCGTAGGGCCACTCCTCATATGGAAGGTCCGGGTGCGCGGGCTGATCGGTCATGGGCTCAGCGTATCCGCCCGCTTCCTGGCGCACCCCTCCACGGAGACTCGCCGCGTTCCAGGGGGTCGTCGCCGGTCATGGCTTGAGCACCCGGCGCAGTCCCGGCGGGCCCAGCTCTCCGGCCCGCGAACGTAGCGCCCTCAGGCTCCTCGGGCAGTCGGCAGATGTGCTCCAGCCACAGGGATACGCCGCAGAGGACGAGGCCGCCGAGCGAGGCGAGCGCCGCCGCGACGAGTCGCTCCCGACCGGCTGAGACCGCAGTCTCCCCCAGCAGGCGCAGGGCCAGCCCGCCGTACAGGCCGAAGACGATCGCACCTGTGCGTGAGCCGGCCAGCGCAAGTGCGGCCGTCCGAGCCGCCACCAACGGAGCCATGCGGGGCGCCCCGGGCTTGGGACGCAGCCGCCGTCTGGCGACCAGGGCCCAGACGCAGACGAATCCGGCCACGACCCAGACCACCAGGACAGCCGACCACGGGACCGAGGGCAGTCGTCCCTGCCCGTCGATCCAGGCCCCCAGCTGCCAACCGGCCAGCAGGCAGAATGCCGCCACGGCCAGCAGCATCCGCACCGACGTCGGCTTCACTCCCACCACGCACCCTCGTCCACGAGCTGGACGCCCAGGTCGGCCAGCCCGACGTCGGCCAGGCCGCGGGCCCATTCGTGAACCGGACGGCCCCGCTCGCCGCTGACCGGGGCGAGCACCCACTCGGGGGCCACCTGGGCCCACGGCAGGATCACGAAGGCTCGCTCGTGCGCGCGAGGGTGTGGCAGCGTCAGCGCGGGCGACTCGCTGCGAACATCACCGAACGCGAGGAGGTCCACGTCCAGCGTGCGCGGCCCCCATCGGACGAGTCGCTCCCGCCCGGCGTCCTGCTCGATCGCATGCGCAACGCCGAGCAACTCGTCGGCGGGCAGGGAGCATTCCACCAGGACGACCGCATTGAGGTAGTCGGGCTGCTCAGGCCCGCCCACGGCGGCTGTCTGCCACAGCCCGGACACCGCCACGACCGCCAACCCCGGATGGTGGGCAAGAAGGGACACGGCGTGTCGCAGCGCAGCCCGTGCATCACCGAGATTCGCCCCAAGGCCAAGCGCAGCCCTGGTCATCGGGTCCTCGTGATGCTCACCGAGACATCGTCGAAGCGGACTGGGATCGCGGCGTTCGGCTTGTGCACGGTGACCTTGACGGCGCGCACGAAGTCGAATCCCAAGCAGCGGTCGGCGATCACGGTTGCCAGCCGCTCGATGAGGTTCATCGCCTCGCCCTCGATGGTCTCCCTGACCGCAACGGCGATCCCGGCGTAGTCGACCGTGTCCTTCAGGTCGTCGGTCTTGGCGGCCCGGGAGATCGAGGGCACGCCGAGGGTCACGTCCACGATGAACTCCTGACCGGTCGTGCGCTCCTCGGCGTAGACCCCATGGAACCCCCGCCCCCGGATGCCCCGCAGCGCGATCCGGTCCAGGTCGCTGCTGAACGCCTCGGTCATCCGGCTCCTCCTGGTTGCGTGTTGGCCCGCCAAGCTCCCGCCACTGCGATCGCGTCCCGGGACCCTCGCACGTCGTGCACGCGGACCGCCCACGCGCCCGAGGCCGCCACCAGGGTCGTGATCGCATCCGTCGCTGCGTCCCGCTCAGTCACGGGCCGCGGTTGGCCGCCGCTGGACAGCAGCTCGCCGAGGAAGCGCTTCCGGCTCGCCCCGATCAGCACGGGGTGGCCCAGCTCCAGCAGATCCGGGAGGCCCCGCAGGAGTGCCCAGTTGTGCGCCGCGGTCTTGGCGAAGCCGAGCCCTGGGTCGATCACGACTCGCCGGGGATCCACGCCCGCCCCGGCCAGCTCGTCCAGCCGGGCGGAGAGCTCCGCACGGACATCGGCCACGACGTCGCGGTAACGCGCCAGCTCATCCATGTGCGCAGAGTGCCCGCGCCAGTGCATGGCTATGTAGGGGACGTCGATCCCGGCGACGTACTCGCGCATCGCCGGATCAGCCAACCCGCCGGACACGTCGTTGATCAGGCCTGCGCCGGCCCGCACGGCGGCGTCGGCGACCTCGGCGCGCATCGTGTCGATGCTGACCACAGCCCCGTCGACGGCCAGCGCCCGGACCACCGGCAGCACGCGATCGAGCTCCTGTGCCACTGGGATCCGCCGGGCGCCCGGACGGGTCGACTCGCCGCCGACGTCAATGATGTCGGCACCCGCGGCGATCTGGGAGCGTGCGTGGGCCACCGCCACATCGGCGTCGACGAACCGGCCCCCGTCGGAGAACGAGTCGGGGGTCACGTTCAGCACGGCCATCACCAAGGTGCGCCGCTCGGCGGCGAGGGCCTGGGGCAGTCCGACTGGGTGCATCGAAGGCATTATGCCTTCGAGATCAGTGACATCACCTCTGCCCGCGTCACCGCCTCGCGGAGCCCGCCCCGGACCGCGCTCGTCACGGTGCGCGCGCCCGGCTTGCGGACCCCGCGCATCGACATGCACAGGTGCTCGCATTCGATGACGACGATCACTCCCCGCGGCTGGAGAACCCTGACCATCGCATCAGCTACCTGCGTGGTCAGGCGCTCCTGGACCTGGGGGCGCTTGGCGTAGACGTCGACGAGGCGGGCGATCTTGCTCAGTCCGGTGATCCGGCCATCGACGCTCGGGATGTAGCCGACATGGGCGACGCCGTGGAACGGCACCAGGTGGTGCTCGCACGTGGAGTAGACCTCGATGTCCTTCACCAGGACCAGTTCGTCGTGACCGATGTCGAAAGTGGTCGTGAGCACGTCATCCGCGCGCTGGCGCAGCCCCCTGAAGATCTCCGCGTAGCTGCGGGCGACCCGCTCGGGCGTATCGGCCAGGCCCTCGCGTTCCGGGTCCTCACCGATGGCGACGAGCAACTCGCGGACAGCAGCGGCTGCGCGTCCCAAGTCGATCGGCCCGGCGATGGGCTCCAGGTCCGCCACGTGGACGGGGTCGATCCCGGTCATGGCTTGACGCCAGGGGGGTTGACCCGGGCGACCGTGGTCGCCCCGAGCCGATCGGGCACCTCCACAGGCGGGCGGTCCGATGGTGCCCGCCGCTCCGAACCCGTCCAGGCCGGCCGCTTGGGCCGCAGCCGCAGCGGCGAGAAGATCGCGGCGACCTGCTCCTTGTTCAGCGTCTCCTTCTCCAGGAGCTCGACGACGAGGCTGTCCAAGACGTCACGGTTGTCCACCAGGATCTCGAAGGCCTCATTGTGGGCGTGGTCGATCAGCCCGCGGACCTCCTCGTCGATGGCCGCCGCCACATCCTCGGAGTAGTCGCGCACATGGCCCATGTCACGACCCAGGAAGACCTCGCCGTTCTCCTTGCCGTAGCGGATCGCGCCCAGCCGTTCGGTCATGCCGTACTGCGTCACCATCGCCCGGGCCACCGCAGTGGCCTTCTCGATGTCGTTGGCAGCTCCAGTCGTCGGATCGTGGAAGACGAGCTCCTCGGCCGCCCGGCCACCAAGCATGTAGGCAAGCTGGTTGAGCATCTCGCTGCGCGTCGTGGAGTACTTGTCCTGGTCGGGCAGGACCATCGTGTAGCCCAGGGCGCGCCCCCGCGGAAGGATCGTGATCTTGTGCACCGGGTCGTTGCCGGGCAGTGCGGCGGCAACGAGCGCGTGACCGCCCTCGTGGTATGCGGTGATCTTCTTCTCATGCTCGTCCATGACCCGGCTTCGCTTCTGCGGACCGGCGATCACCCGATCGATGGCCTCGTCAAGGGCCCTGTTGTCGATCAGGGAAGCCCCCGAGCGCGCTGTCAGCAGCGCAGCCTCGTTCAACACGTTGGCCAGGTCGGCACCGGTGAAGCCGGGAGTCCGCCTGGCGACGGCATGCAGGTCGACGTCCTGGGCGATCGGCTTGCCGCGGGCGTGGACCCCGAGGACCTGGACCCTGCCGTTGAGGTCAGGCGGGGACACCTGGATCTGCCGGTCGAACCGCCCCGGGCGCAGCAGCGCCGGATCCAGGATGTCGGGCCGGTTGGTCGCGGCGATCAGGATGACGCCTCCAGCCACGTCGAAGCCGTCCATCTCGACCAGGAGCTGGTTGAGGGTCTGCTCCCGCTCGTCGTGTCCACCGCCGAGGCCCGCGCCCCGGTGCCGGCCGACCGCATCGATCTCGTCGACGAAGATGATGGCCGGGGCGTTGGCCTTGGCCTGCTCGAACAGGTCCCGCACCCGGGAGGCGCCCACGCCGACGAACATCTCCACGAAGTCCGAGCCCGAGATGGAGAAGAACGGCACCCCCGCCTCGCCGGCGACTGCCCGGGCGAGCAGGGTCTTGCCCGTGCCGGGCGGACCGTAGAGCAGCACGCCCTTCGGGATCTTCGCACCGACTGCCTGGAATCGGCCCGGATCCTGGAGGAACTCCTTGATCTCCCCGAGCTCCTCCACAGCCTCATCAACCCCGGCGACATCGCCGAAGGTGGTCTTGGGCATGTCCTTGCTGACGGCCTTGGCCCGCGACTTGCCGAAGCTCATCACCCGGGACCCGCCGCCCATCTGGTTCATGAAGAAGAACAGCAGCACGACGACGAGGAACACCGGAAGCAGCGAGACCAGCATGGTCATCAGGAAGCCCTGCTTCGGGACCTTGACGTCATAGCTGGTGAGCTTGCCCTCGTCGACGGACTGCTGGAGCTCTCGCTGCAGCTCGATCCCCTGCCCATCGATGTACTCGGCGTACTTCTTGGCGCCGTCGGCCAGCTCGACCTCGATGCGCTGCTCGACATCGATCAGGAGCGCGTCCTTGACCTGGCCGGACTGGATCGCGGTGACGATCTCGCTGGTGTCGGCCTGCTGGGGTCCGGTCACGTCGTTGAGCAGGCTGCTGCCGACAAGCAGCAGCAGCGTCGCCGTGATGATCCAGAAGATCGGACCTCGAAGGTAGCGCTTCACATGAATCCCTGCCCCGGGTCACCCCGACGTAAGACGGCCCGGGTGCGCGACCCCCGACCGACGGGCGCGCGCCCGTCGGTCTTCAAACTACACCGGATCACCGACCACCAGAGGTGGAGTTCGCACAGGGCGTAGCCCGGCGAAGTCCGTGGACCTCCGGTGGACGAGGCCGTTCAACTGTACACGTGCGGGGCCAGCGTGCCCACGACTCGCAGGTTCCGGTACTTCTCCGCGTAGTCCAGGCCATACCCGACCACGAACTCGTTGGGGATGTCGAACCCGATGTACTTCGGCTCCAGCCGGACCTTGACCGCCTCGGGCTTGCGCAGCAGCGTGAACACCTCGACCGAGGCAGCACCACGTGCAGTCAGGTTGCGCATCAGCCACGACAGGGTCAGTCCCGAGTCGATGATGTCCTCGACGATGAGCACGTGTCGGCCGGCCACGTCGGCATCGAGGTCCTTGAGGATCCGGACGACGCCCGAGGATTTCGTCGAGGACCCATAGCTCGACACGGCCATCCAGTCCATCTGCACGTGGATGTTCATCGCCCGCGCAAGATCTGCCATCACCATGACCGCGCCCTTGAGGACTCCCACGAGCAGGACGTTGCGCTCGGCGTAGTCGGCGTCCACCTGTTCGGCCAGTTCGAGCAGCCTGCCCTCGAGCGTGGGCTCGTCGATCAGGACCTTCTCGAGATCGTTCCCAAGGTGAGCAGCATCCACGGGGGTCAGGCTCTCACAACGACGCTCGCGGCCACCCGGCGGGCACGCCGCCCACCTGGGAGGGCGACCTCGGCCCCGCTCGGCGGATCGTCGAGCAGCGCCGTCACCGCCCACACGTGCTCCGCGGTCAGCGCCTCGGCAGGACACCCCGCGGACAGCAGGAACCGGCGCACGATCCGCGTCACGACCGCCCGCGGCAGCCCCTTGGTCGGCCCGTCGAGCCGAAGCGACGCCTCAGCGGTCGGGCTCGTCCCAAGCGGGCTCGTCGCGGGCGGGAGGCTCGCCCAGACGGTGTCCGCCCAGCCGTCCAGGGCATCGGCGTCATCTCGGGCCAGTCGAGCCGTCCTGGCCAGCGCCGCCACGACGCCCGGGCCAACTGCCTCAACGAGTGCGGGCAGCGCAAGCCTGCGCACGCGGACCCGGCGCAGCCCCAGGTCGAGGTTGTGCGGGTCCGACCACGGCTCGAGGCGGGAATCCGCAGCGGCCGCGGCTGCCGCCGCCCGGGCCACGATCTCCCGGGGCAGCCCCAGCAGCGGTCGTCGGTACACCCCCGACCGGGCTGCCATGCCCGACAGGGATCGCGAGCCAGAACCGCGCGCGAGTGCCAGCAGGACGGTCTCGGCCTGATCGTCGAGCGTGTGCCCGAGCAGGACCGCCGACGCCCGCCCCGGCCCGGC
>JBAVLA010000332.1:0-2941 GCA_049688595.1 Candidatus Nanopelagicales bacterium
CTTTAGCGGCCAGCGGTCGGCGGGGAGGGGGGAGGGGGGAGCGCACAGTAGCTGTTGCCCCAGGCGAGTGCTGTTGCCCCAGGCGAGAGCTGTTGCCCCAGGCGAGAGCTGTTGTCCCCCGGCAGAGCTGTTGCCCCCCGGCGAGCCGGGGTCAACCGTAGCGGTGTGCCCCGTCGTGCCGTTCAGCCGTGCGCGGCGATCTGGGCCGCCAGGTGCCCAGCGCCGTAGCCGTTGTCGATGTTGACCACGGCGACCCCGGGCGCGCACGAGTTCAGCATGGTCAGCAACGCGGCCAGCCCTTCGAAGGCGGCACCGTAGCCGACCGAGGTCGGCACCGCGATCACCGGGGCCGCCACCAGGCCGGCGACCACGCTGGGAAGGGCGCCGTCCATACCCGCGACGACCACGATCACGGCGGCGCTGCGAAGGAGTTCCAGACGGTTCAAGATCCGGTGCAGCCCGGCCACGCCCACGTCGGGCACCAACTCGGTGCGCCGGCCCAGGAACCGGGCGACCAGCTGAGCCTCGCGTGCAACCGGCAGATCGGAGGTACCGGCCGCAGCCACCACCACCAAACCCCCGGTTGCCGCTGGCGGCTCGGCAGGCCACCACAGCAGCCGCGATTCCAGGTCGTGGCTGGCGTCCGGTAGTTCGGCCAGCACGGCCACCGCCTGCTCGGCGCCGGCCCTCGTGAACAGGGTTCGTGCCGCCCGCTCCCGCACGGCTGCGGCGATCAGCCGCAGTTGGGCCGGGCTCTTCGATTCGCAGTACACCGCTTCGGGGTAACCACGGCGCTCGGCTCGGTCGAAATCAAGCTCAGCCACCTCGCGCAATGCGGCGGGAGGCTGCCAGGCGTCCTCAACCATGGCCCACCAGCGGCAGCGTGAACGCGCCGGACTGGATGCCTGCCAGGTCGAGGCTGACGAACCGGAATCCGGCCGCCCGAACCGCCAGCAACAGTTGCCGGCGGATCTCGGCCGAAACCGCCCGGGGCAAATCGGCCACCGGGAGTTCCAGCCGGGCGATCTCGCCGTGGTGCCTGACCCGGACGTCGGCGAAACCCAGGGCCCGGACTGCCGACTCGGCCGCGTCGATCTGCCGAAGCTTCTCGGGGGTGACCTCCTCGAAATGCGGGATCCGGGAGGCGAGGCAGGGGGCGGCCGGCTTGTCGGCCGAGGCCAGGCCGAGCGCGCGGGCCACCGTCCGGACGTCGGCTTTGTCCAGCCCGGCGTCGGCCAGCGGACGCAGCACCCGATGGTTCGTCGCCGCCAGCGCCCCCGGACGGTCGGGACGCCGGGCGTCGTCGGCGTTCTCGCCGTAGGCGATGGCGCTCAACTCGTACCGGTCGGCGACTTCGTCGGAGATCCGGGTGAACAGTTCGTCCTTGCAGTGGAAACACCGGTCGGGGCCGTTGGCTCGGTATTCGGCCTTGTCGCCCTCGTGGGTTTCCAGCTCGACCAGCGGGACGCCGATCGCTGCCGACACGGCATGCGCGGCGGCCCGTTCGTCCGAGGCCAGGCTCGGGGAAACGCCCAGGATCGCCAGCGTCCGTGCCGGACCCAACGCCCGGGCAGCCAGCGCGAGCAGGACCGAGGAGTCGACCCCACCGGAGAAGGCGACACCCAGGCGGGCCGGGTTACCCAGTGCTTGGGTCACCCGGCCCGCCAGGATCGCCGGTCCGCCGGTCAGCGGTCCGATCAGTGCGGTCGTCATGCGGTCAGCCTCTCGTGGTTGGCCGACCTCGTCCAACCGGGGAGCGCTGGGCTCAGAGCTCCACCTCGGTACGGTCGGTCGACCACTGAGTATGGAAGGTACCCGCCTTGTCGACGCGCCGGTAGGTGTGCGCCCCGAACAGGTCCCGCTGCCCCTGGATCAGCGCGGCGGAACTACGCTCGGCGCGCAGTCCGTCGTAGTAGCTCAGCGAAGAAGCGAAGGCCGGCGTCGGCACTCCGGCCAGAGCCGCCTGCGACACCACCCGCCGCCAGGCCGCCACGCCGGAGCCGACGATCTCGGTGAAGTAGGGGTCCGCGATCAGCAGCGGCAGTTCCGGGTTGCGTTCGTAGGCCTCGGTGATCCGGTTGAGGAACCTGGCCCGAATGATGCAGCCACCCCGCCAGATCCGCGCCATCGCGCCACGGTCGATACCCCAGCCGTACAGTTCGCTGGCCGCGGCGATCTGGTCGAAGCCTTGGGAGTAGGCGACGAGCTTGGAGGCGTACAGGGCGGCGCGGACGTCGTCGATGAACTGGGCGCGGTCCGCGATCTGCCACGGCTGCGCATCGGCCGGCAACACCTCGCGGGCCGCCGTCCGCTGCGGGATCGAACTGGACAGTGCGCGGGCGAAGGTGGCCTCCGCGATGCCCGTGACCGGGACCCCAAGCTCCAGGGCGTTCTGGACGGTCCAGCGCCCGGTGCCCTTCTGGCCCGCCTCGTCCACGACGATGTCGATGAACGGCTTCCCGGTGCTGGCATCAACGTGGTGCAGCACCTCTGCGGTGATCTCGATCAGGAAAGACTCCAGGTCACCCGAGTTCCAGTCGGCGAAGATGTCGCCGATCTCGGACGGGCTCGCGGCCAGGCCCTGGCGGAGCAGGTCATAGGCCTCACCGATCAGCTGCATGTCGGCGTACTCGATGCCGTTGTGCACCATCTTGACGAAGTGCCCGGCACCATCAGGGCCGACGTGGGTGCAGCAGGGGACGCCGTCCACCTTCGCCGCGATGCTCTCCAGCATCGGGCCGAGCGCCTCGTAGGATTCAGCCGGTCCCCCGGGCATGATCGCCGGCCCGAGCAGGGCGCCCTCTTCGCCACCGGAGATGCCGGCGCCGACGAAGTGGAAGCCCTGGGCGCGCAGCGCAGCCTCACGGCGGATCGTGTCGGGGAAGTGCGAGTTACCCCCGTCGACGATAATGTCGCCCGGCTCCAGGAACGGCACCAGGCT
>JBAVLA010000333.1:0-5588 GCA_049688595.1 Candidatus Nanopelagicales bacterium
GCGTCCCGCGGGGACGACCCCGCCGACGTGATCGACGTCCGTGTGGGCGAGTACGCGGTCCTGTGCCGTCCGCCCCGAGGCGTCGACCTGATCGAGGCCACCCGCACCACCGATGGATCAGCGGCCAGGGCCGCTCTCCTCGCCGCGACGATCCAGCGGGCGAGCCGGAACGGCGACGCGGTCACGGCAGCATCGCTGCCCGCAGAAGTCGTTGACGAGATCGGCAGGCGGGTGTCGGAAGCCGACCCGCTCGCCGAGGTCCGGCTGGCCGCAACCTGCCCGGCCTGCTGTGGCTCCTGGGAGGCCACCCTCGACCCGGCCGCATTCGTCTGGGCCGAGTTGCGTGACTGGGGCCGCCGCGTGCTCTGGGAGGTGCACGTGCTCGCCGCCGCGTACGGCTGGCCTGAGCACGAGATCCTGTCCCTGTCGCCACAGCGCCGGCAGGCCTACATCGGGCTGGTGCTCGGTGGCTGACTACTTCGACCGGCTCGCGGCCCGGGCCACAGGGAGCTGGGGGGCCGCGCAGCCGCCTGGCCGCGCCCAACTCGAGGCGGCGCTTGGCCCCGCCGACCTGCTGGCCAGGACCGTGGGCCAGGCCCGAGGCGGCGCCTCGGCACCGACTCAGCGTTCGACGCGAACGGGATCTGCCCCGACGTGGGAGTCGGCGGATCGGGCTTCCTGGCAGCGGGATCGGTCCGGGGCACAGGATCCCTCGTCCGGCGCATCGGATCCCTCCTGGGCGGGCGGCCGGGGGGCAGAGCTCTGGAAGGCAGCCAGTGCGGCCGGGGGCGACGAGGAGGCCGGGGACGACGCGGAGGCCTGGGGTTCCGGCGCGGCCTCCCCGTCCGGCGCCGCCTGGCGCTCTGCGCAGTCCGCCGGAGCCGACGACGCGCGGGGTTCCGGCGTCTCCCCGCCGGCTGGGTCACCCTGGCGGGCCCTTCCCCCCGGGTCGGACGATCCTCAGGGGTCCCGCCCGGGCTCCGCGGGGGCCGGGGCACCAGCACCCCGAGGAATCGCGGCAGCCGACCCGTCAGTGGCCCCCAATGCCGAAGCTGCGTCGTCCCTGACTGCTTCCACGGACCTGTCCCCCGCGGCGCGCGTGGACGCCCTGACCTACACGGCTGCCGCAGGGAACCCAGCCCTTCCCACCCACCACCGAGCGGCTGACAACGGTCCGGGCGCAGCAGCTGCGAGCGGGCCGATCCAAGGCACGGCAGCGGGGGCGGCCCTGACCGGCCGGCCCACACCAGCTTCGCATCTGGCCCGCGCCTCCGCCCAGGCCGTTCCGCGCCAAGCGACTTCCCTGCCGCCGATGTCGCCGACCCCAGCCCCGCAAACCGTCGTCCGGGTGACCATCGGTCGGCTCGAAGTGCGGGCCACAACCCCCGCGAAGCCGGCGAGCAGCTCCCCCGCACCCGCGAGACCAGCTCGGACGACCCCGCGCCTGACCTTGGACGCCTATCTCGAGCGGTCTGACCGGAGGCGGCCATGAGCAACCACCTCGCTGTGGCCGGGACGACCGCGACGCTGGTCCAGCTGCTCGACGCTGCGGTGACCCGCAACTTCAACGGGGCCCACGCGACCGCCGGCAGGCCTGACCTCCCCGGGGCCGCCGAGGCCGATCCCGAGGTCCGGGTCTTCCTGTACCGGGTGGCCCCATCGGCGGCGCGCCGCAACGACGACCTGCCGACCAGGTCCGGGGATGCGCTCGCGCAGCGCCCGGCGGCAGCCCTGACGCTGGACTACCTCCTGACGTTCATCGGCAACGAGACCGACTACGAGCCCCAGCGGCTGCTCGGCATCAGCGTGGGGACCCTGCACTTCCACCCCGTGCTGACGCGTGGAGAGATCGAGAGGATGGTCCTGGCAGCAGGCGCCGGGGACCCACTGGCCAAGGTGGACCTGGCTGAGCAGGCCGACCTCATCCGGATCACCCCGCTGGCCCTGAGCCTGGACGACCTGGCCAACCTGTGGTCGTCGTTCTTCCAGGTCGAGTACCGCCTGTCCGTTGCCTACCAGGCCGAGGTGGTCGTGCTCACCCCGCCCGAGTCACCGGTGCGCCCCCTGCCGGTTCGCGAGCGCAGGCTCCTGGCGTCGACCATCCAGCGGCCGGTCGTGCGCGCCGTCGTCCCCGCGGCCGGCCGGGACGCCCCGATCCTGCCCGGGTCCGCCCTCCGGATCGACGGTCAGGACCTGCGCGGCCTGGAGGCCACATCCGTCCGGTTCGGCGAGGTGCGGGTCGCCCCCACTGCCGCCACCGGCGATCGGATCGAGGTCACCGTCCCAGCCGACGTGCGCGCGGGCGCCGCCGGGCTGATGGTCGAGCACCAGCGGCACATGGGCGAGCCGCCGACGCTGCGCCCGGCTGGACAGTCCGCTGTCGTTCCCATCGTGATCCACCCCCGGATCCAGCCCGACGGGGTCGGCCACCGGATCGCCATCGGGCCCGGCGCGGTGGAGGCCCCGCCCGGCTACTTCACCGGCGTCATGCACGTCAGCGTGGACCCGCCGGTCGGGAGCCGCCAGGAGGTCTCCCTCATGCTCAACCGCCTCGGCGGTGGGGGCGAGTCGTTCTCCTTCCTCGATGAGCGCCGTGACGCGCCGACTGAACCGGCAGCCACGAACGACCTGACCATCGAGTTCGTGGCCGTCCCCGCCGGGGACTACCTGGTCCGCGTGATCGTCTCCGGGGCGGAGAGCCCACTTGACGTCGCGACGGCGCCCGGCCCCGACCAGGGCACGTACACCGCCCCGCGGGTGAGCGTGCCATGAGCACCGCATGGGTCCAGGGCAACCAGCAGTACACCGCTGCCGCCGTGCGCCGGGTGGCCGCGCTGCTCGCGGGCGAGGACGCGACGGCTGTCGCCGCTCACGACCGCAAGCTCGCCGAGGTCGCGGCGGCGATGCCACGTCCCCCAGCGCTGACCGCTCTGGTCGAGGCGTTCGGGCTCTCCCCCTTCGAGTCCGATGTGCTCGTTCTGTGCGCAGGCGTCGAGCTCGACGACTCGGTGCACCGCGCGCTCACGGGGCTGGCCGGCGGTGCCCCCGATCCTGCGCTGACGACGCCGACCTTCGGGCTGGCGCTGGCCCGCCTGCCCGAGCCGCACTGGAGCGCCCTCACCCCGGAGTCCGCCCTGCGCCGGTGGAGCCTGGTGGAGGTGGTGCCCGGGGACGTGCTGACCCGGTGTCCCATCCACATCAGCGAGCGGGTGCTGCACCACCTCGCCGGCGTCCAGTACGTCGACGGATCCTCGGGCCTGCGCTTGGTCGCTTCCCCAACGGACCTCGTCGAGGGCCAGGCTGCCGTGGCCCGCCGAGCCGCAGCGTGCCTGACCAGCGCGGCCGGGGACCGCCCGCCGGCCGTCCAGCTCCTGACGCGGCGGCGCGCCACCGGCCACGCGGTGGCTGCGGCCATGGCGTCCCACCTGGGCCTGACGGCTGGGTTCGTCCGCGCTGAGGACATGCCGCCGTCGGCGTCGGCGCGACTGGAGCTCGCCCGCCGCATCGAGCGCGAGGCCGTACTGGCCGGGCTGCTCCCGGTGCTGGAGGCCGTGGGCGGGTACCGCGAGGCCCAGGACTGGGCCGCCCGGTTGGCCGACGAGATCGCTGGCCCGGTCGTGCTCATCGTCACCGATCCGATGGACCTCAACCGCGACGACGTGCGCCTTGCCGTCCCGGCCGCGACCCCCGACGAGCGGATGGCTGTCTGGACGGACGCACTCGGCCCAGCGGGCGCGCGCCTGAACGGTCACGTGGGCCGCGCCGCCGAGCTGTTCGACCTGGATCCCACCGCGATCCGGGCCACGGCCAGGGAGTTCTCGGCGCTGGCGGGGACCAGTTCGGACGGACGCGGGTCCAGCAGCCACGGGTCCGGCAGCCGCCGGTCGGATCGGCCGCACGACCCCGGAACTGTGTTCTGGGACCTCGCCCGCGGTCGCGCCCGGCCGCGGCTGGAGCACCTAACCGAGCGGGTCACCTGGGCCGTCACCTGGGACCTGCTCGTCCTGCCCGAGGCGCAGAGGGCGACGCTGCGGGAGATCGCCGCGCAGGCGCGTTGGCGTGGGAAGGTGCACCGGGAATGGGGGTTCGGCAGCGACGGCGGCCCCGGGCTCGGGATCTCGGTGCTGTTCCACGGGCCCAGCGGGACGGGCAAGAGCATGGCCGCCGGGGTGATCGCAAACGAGCTCGGCCTGGACCTCTACCGCATCGACCTGAGCCGCGTGGTGAGCAAGTACATCGGCGAGACCGAGAAGAACCTCGCGACGGTGTTCGACGAGGCCGAGGGCGCCGGGGCGGTGCTGCTCTTCGACGAGGCCGATGCCCTGTTCGGCCGCCGCAGCGAGGTCCGGGACAGCCACGACCGGTACGCGAACCTGGAGGTCAGCTACCTGCTGCAGCGCATGGAGGCCTACGACGGCCTGGCCATCCTCACCACCAACCAGCGCAGCACGCTGGACCCCGCGTTCCTGCGGCGACTGCGGTTCGCGGTCCAGTTCCCGTTCCCGGATCCCGCCGACCGGGCCCAGATCTGGCGGCGCATCTTCCCGCCGGGGGTGCCGACCGCGGACCTGGACGCCGACCGCCTGGCCCAGCTCAACGTCGCCGGCGGGAACATCCGCACGATGGCCCTCAACGCGGCGTTCCACGCCGCGGCTGCCGGCACCGGGGTCCGCATGGAGCACGTGCTCCGCGCGGCGAGGTCGGAGTTCGCCAAGCTGGAGCGGCCCCTGCCGGAAGCGCAGGTGCGCGGATGGACGTGACGGGCACGACCTTGGTCGACATCTCGATCGAGCACGTGAGCATCGAGGGCTTCGGCGTGATCGACTCCGCAGCCATGCGCCAGAACCTGCAGCGGGACCTGGCGCGACTGGTCTCGGAGCGCGGCCTGCCCGGCGCGTGGCGGCAGCCCGGGGCTCGCGCCGACGTGCGGACGACTCTGGACTGGGACGGACGCGGCGGGACTGAGGCCTTCTCGGCGGCCCTGGCCGAGCGGATCTACGTGGAGCTGGCGTCGTGAGCGCCCGAGCTATCGCCGTCACCGAACGGCCGGCCCGCCGAGTGGGGCTCATCGCCCCCCCTGAGGAGCGGATCGCCCTGCCCCACCGCGAGCAGCTCGAGGAACGCTTCGGCCGCCCGTTGGACTCGATCGCGGTGTACGCCGGACGACACGTCGCCAAGCAGCTCGCCCGGGTCGAGGCCCACGCCGCCACCCAGGGCGGCCGGATCTTCCTGACCAGCTCCGCGGCGCCGCTCCCGGTCGTCGCGCATGAGGTGGCCCACGCGTTGCAGGCCCGCTCCGGTGCACCACCGGTCCGATCCGACAGCGTTGCGCCCGCCGGATCCGCAGCCGAGCGGGAGGCGGCCCAGGTGGCTGCCGAGGCCAGCCGGCCGCACCTGCCCGGCAGCAGGGTCACGGTCAGCCAGGGGATCAGTCACGACACAGTGGCCCTGCTGCGGGTCGCGCCGCGGACCGGCGGGGCTCCGACGATCGAGATCACGCGCCCAGCGCAGGCCCGATCCAAGCCGGTCGCCCAGCGCAGCGCCGAGCCCAACCCGAGCCCAGGTCCGGCGCCAGCGAACGCCGCGCC
>JBAVLA010000334.1:0-1614 GCA_049688595.1 Candidatus Nanopelagicales bacterium
CGCCAGCCCAGCCCGCCAATGCCGAGCGCAGCATCTTGCGGCGCTGCGCGAACGCGGCATCCACAACGGCGAACACCTCGGCCCGGGTCACGTCGTCGCGCGGCGGCGCTGTCCGAGTCAGCTCGACCAGCCCGGAGTCGATGTTCGGCACCGGCCAGAAGACGCTGCGACCCACGGTACCGACGCGACGCACCCGGCCGAACCACCGGGCCTTCACGGAGGGCACCCCGTACACCCGGGAGCCGGGTTCGGCGGCAAGGCGGTCTGCCACCTCCAGCTGGACCATCACCAGCGCGGTGCGGATCGTCTCGAACGCGGCGAGCAGGTGCAGCAGGACTGGCACGCTCACGTTGTAGGGGAGGTTCGCGACGAGCGCGCTCGGGCCTTCCGCGAGCCGGGTCACCGCCAGCGCGTCAGCGGTCACGACGGCCAGCCTGTCGGCCACCTCAGGCGCGCGCGCCCGCGCCGTCCGCGGCAGTTGCCCTGCCAGCACGGGGTCCACCTCGATCGCGATGACTCGACTGACGTGGTCGAGCAGGGCCAGGGTCAGCGAGCCCAGACCTGGCCCCACCTCCAGCACCACGTCAGCTGGCCCTACCCGGGACACCCGCACGATCCTGCGGACGGTGTTCGGGTCGATCACGAAGTTCTGGCCCAGCGACTTGGTCGGCCGCAGGCCGAGCTGATCGGCCAGTGCGCGGACCTCTGCGGGGCCGAGCAGAGCCGCTGGTTGCGGCACGTGGGCCGCCCCGGAGGAGTCGACGCGCCCCGGCGTCACGCCCAGTTCCCGAACGCCCGCAACGTGTTGGCGTGCAGCTGGTCGCAGAATCCGCCGAGGTCGACAACGCCACGCAGCTCAGCAAGCCGGCGCACGGTAAGGGGCACGAGGTAGCTGGCGTTGATCCGTCCACGATGCGGCGTCGGGGTCAAGTAGGGCGCGTCGGTCTCCACCAGGATCCGGTCGGCCGGGACGACGGGTACGGCCGCGTGCAGGTCCCGGGCGTTGGTGAACGTCACGGTCCCGGCGACGGAGACGTACCAGCCGTGCTCGGCGGCCACGCGGGCCATCTGGACGTCCCCGGAGAAGCAGTGGAACACCACGACTTCGGGCAGCCCCGGCCCGGCCTGCTCGTCGAGCAGCACCCGGATGACGTCGTCGTGGGCGTCGCGATCATGGATGACCAGCGCAGCCCTGAGCCGGCGCGCGATGTCGATGTGCGCGCGGAACGCGTCCTCCTGGATGGCCCATCCCTCAGCCTCGCGCGTCCGGTAGTGGTCCAGCCCGGTCTCGCCGATCCCGCGGACTCGCGCGGATCCCGCGGCCAGCCCCTCGACTGTGGCGATCGCTGCCGCCAGCTCGCCGCGCGCGGCCAGCCTGGGGGCCTCGTTCGGGTGGATGCCGATCACGGCGAGGATGCCCGCGTGCAGCTCGGCCATGGCGATCGCTGCGTTCAAGTCGCGGATGGAGCAGCCGACCTGGACGATGCCCGTCACGTTCACCGCGGCGGCTGCCGCCAGCGCGTCGGCAGCGCCCAGGCTGTCCACGTCCCCGCTGCGCATGTCGATGTGGCAGTGCGAGTCGATGACCGGCCGGGGCAGGGGCTCAGGAAGCGG
>JBAVLA010000335.1:0-3162 GCA_049688595.1 Candidatus Nanopelagicales bacterium
CCCCGATGCGGCCCGCCGCCCACTGCCCGCAGCGCCCTCCCACGTCGCCACGAGGGCGGCGGTGTCCGCATCCTCGGACGCGAGCAGGTCTGTGATGTCGGCGATCCGCTTGCGCAGCGGCTGGGGATCAACGCCGTTCGCCTCGTTGTAGGCGGTCTGCAGCGCCCGGCGGCGGTTGGTCTCGTCGATCGCGGTGCGCATGGACCTGGTGATCGTGTCCGCGTACATGTGCACCTGGCCAGAGACATTGCGAGCCGCGCGCCCGATGGTCTGGATCAGTGACCGCTCCGAGCGGAGGAATCCCTCCTTGTCCGCGTCGAGGATGCTCACCAGGGACACCTCGGGAAGGTCGAGACCTTCCCGCAGGAGGTTGATGCCGACCAGTACGTCGTAGACCCCCATCCGCAGCTCGCGCAGCAACTCGACGCGACGGAGCGTGTCGACCTCCGAATGCAGGTAGCGCACCCGGATCCCCCGCTCGAGGAGGTAGTCCGTGAGGTCCTCGGCCATGCGCTTGGTCAGCGTCGTCACCAGGACCCGCTCGCCCCGATCGGTCCTCAACCTGATCTCGTGCATGAGGTCGTCGATCTGCCCCTTCGTGGGCTTGAGTACGATCTCCGGGTCGATCAACCCGGTTGGCCGGATGACCTGCTCGACGACGTCACCACCCACCTTGGCCATCTCATACGGCCCAGGGGTCGCCGACAGGTAGATGGTCTGGCCGATCCGCTCGAGGAACTCCTCCCACCTCAGAGGTCGGTTGTCCGCCGCGCTGGGCAGCCGGAACCCGTGGTCGATCAAGGTCCGCTTGCGGGACATGTCCCCCTCGTACATCCCGCCGATCTGCGGGACCGTCACGTGGGACTCGTCGATGACCAGCAGGAAGTCCTCAGGGAAGTAGTCGATCAGGCAGTTGGGCGCAGAACCCGCCTCCCGGCCATCGATGTGCCGGGAGTAGTTCTCGATGCCGGAGCAGAAGCCGACCTGGCGCATCATCTCGATGTCGTACGTGGTGCGCATCTGCAGCCGCTGGGCCTCCAACAACTTGCCCTGGTCGGTGAGCTCGCCCAGCCGTTCGGCCAGCTCGGCCTCGATCCCGGCGAGGGCCCGCTCCATCCGCTCCGGTCCCGCCACGTAGTGAGTTGCCGGGAAGACGTAGACCTCCTCGTCCTCGGTGAGCACCTCGCCGCTGACCGGGTGCAGGGTCATGAGCCGCTCGATCTCATCGCCGAACATCTCGATGCGCACCGGGTGCTTCTCATAGACCGGGAACACCTCGATCGTGTCCCCCCGAACCCGGAACGTGCCGCGCTGGAAGGACAGGTCGTTGCGGGCGTACTGGTTCTCCACGAACTGCCGGAGGAGCGCGTCGCGGTCCACGTCCGTGCCGACCCGCAGCCGCACCATCCGGTCGACGTACTCCTGGGGGGTGCCCAGGCCGTAGATCGCCGACACGGTCGCCACCACGATGACGTCGCGCCGGGTCAGCAGCGAGTTGGTCGCTGAGTGCCGGAGGCGCTCGACCTCCTCGTTGATCGAGGAGTCCTTCTCGATGTAGGTGTCCGTCTGCGGGATGTAGGCCTCGGGCTGGTAGTAGTCGTAGTAGGAGACGAAGTACTCCACCGCGTTGTTGGGCAGGAGCTCGCGGAACTCGTTGGCCAGCTGTGCGGCGAGGGTCTTGTTCGGCGCCATGACCAGCGTCGGACGCTGCAGCCTCTCGACGATCCACGCAGCCGTGGCCGACTTCCCGGTTCCGGTCGCCCCCATGAGCACGACGTCCCTTGCGCCGGACTCGATGCGCCGGGCGATCTCGGCGATCGCAGCCGGCTGGTCGCCGGCCGGCTGGAATTCGCTGATCACCTGGAATGGCGCCACGCGGCGCTGCAGATCGCTCACCGGACGAGTCATGCCCCAACGGTAGGCGGTCGGTCCGACATCGCTCCAGCCTCTGCGCAGGACGCTAGGCGGCTGCCGTGATCACCTGCCACGCCCGCTTGACCTCACCGGCCAGGTCCGCCGGCGACCCCGAGTTGTCGATCACCACGTCCGCGACGGCCAGCCGCTCGGCGTCACTGGCCTGCCGGACCATCCGGGCCCGGGCGTCGGCCTCCGCCAGCCCGCGGTGGACCAGCCGGGCAACGCGGGCCTCAGCGGGTGCGTGCACCACGACCACCAGGTCGAAGTCGCGCGACTGCCCGTTCTCCACCAGGAGCGGCATGTCGTAGACCACGACCCGCGCACCGGATGCCAGGGCGTCGTCGAGCAGCTCCCCGGCGCGCCGGTCGATCCGTGGATGCATGATCGCCTCGAGGGCGGCCAGCGCATCCGGGTCGGGGAAGACGATCGCTGCCAGGCCGGCGCGATCCAGGGAGCCGTCGGCCCTGATCACGCCTGCGCCGAAGCGCGCGGCGATCTCGGCCAGTGCGGGCTCGCCGGGAGCGACGACGTCGCGCGCGATGCGGTCCGCGTCGATCACGACGGCTCCTCGCTCTGCCAGCATCGCCGCGACCGTCGACTTGCCCGACCCGATCCCGCCCGTCAACCCGACCCTGACCACGCGGACAAGCATGCCCTGCCCAGCCACTTCACCCATTGCCCTCCCGGTCGGGCCCATGCACGAGGATTGCCCCATGGCAGAGGGTGCGCGCGGCCAGGGCATCCCCGCGCGCGGTGCCGCGCTCGTCGGCATCGGGCTTGCAGCTTCACAGGTCATCGCGATGCTCCAGATGCTGGTGGTGTCCCGCCTCCTGGGACCCGTGCAGTTCGGCGCCTTCGGAGCCCTGGCCGTGATCCTGCTCGTGGGCAGCACCACGATGGCCGCCACGCAGGTCGTCATCGCCCGCCACGTCGCCTCCGGCCGATCCGCACGGCACGTCGGTGGCGCAACGGTGTCGGTGGTCGGGATCGCCGCATGCATGCTCACGGTCGTCGTGGCGCCGGTCGTCGCGACGGCGCTGAACCTCTCCGACGTCCGCGGCGTCGTGCTCGTCGGAGCGTCCTTCATCCCGATGACCATGACCGGCGCCCAGTTGGGACTCCTGCAGGGCGCCGAGCGTCACGTCCGCCTGGGCGCCCTGTACCTGACGGCCACCGCGACCCGGGTCGGCGGCGCCATCGCCGGCGCCGCGATCGGCGGGACAGCCGCTGCGACCATGCTGGGGG
>JBAVLA010000336.1:0-3275 GCA_049688595.1 Candidatus Nanopelagicales bacterium
GCCGTGCACGGCAGCACCCCCGCCCCCGAGGTGGTCGTGCTAGATCTCTCTGCCTGCTACGAGATCGACGTCACCGCCGCCGACGCCCTCGCCGCCCTCGTCGACGACCTGCGCCGAGAAGGCACCGAGGTCCGGTTCGCCGGTGCGCACCGGCAGCTGCGCGACTACGCCGCACGGCTGCGACTGGCCGACCTCGCCGGACTCGAGAACCCGCATCCCACGGTCGACGCCGCCCTCGACCCCCAGAACGGGACCTGACCATGCCGGAACCTCGGCGTACCTGCCGCCGAGGGCGAGGATCGGCACGAAGCTCGAGGGCGAGGCCCGGCGGGGCACCTGGTCGATGCGGAGGTCGACCACAGCGTCCGTCAGGTCGTCGAGGTAGAGGGCCTTCTCGAAGGCCAGGATCCTCCAGGGGGCGCTGTCGTCGAGCATCTTCTGCAGCGCGGGCGCCACCGGAGATGTCAACTCGGGGGTGACCCGGGGTGCGCGTCAGGTGCCAGGACCTTCCGGTGGCGGGCCAGGCGATTCTGGTCGGCCAGCCAGCCCCGGGCCCCGGCCGAGGTGCACGAGTCCGCGGCGATGCGCGCTGCCCAGGCCAGCCCGTCCTGCAGGTCGCCGGTCCCGCGCACGGCCAACCAGGCCGACAGTGCCCCGTGCAGGACGTCGCCGGCCCCGAGCGTGTCGACGACCTCGACGCGCGGCACCGGGACCTCGGCGCGCCCGGCGCTGGTGAGCACCTCGATCGGCAGCGGGCCACGCGACCGCGCGACCACCGGCGGGCCCAGGGCCCTGACTGTGGCCAGCACGTCGTCCCCCGGGCGCCCAGTGCTGCCTCCCAGATCGGCAGGAACTTGCAGGACAGCGGAGACCAGGGCGATGTCGACCAGCGCGAGCAGCCGCTCGAGGCCCGGCTTCCACGAACCGCCGTCGAGCAGCACGGGCACGCCGGCAGCCCGGGCCGCTTCGGCAAGCGGGAGTGCGAGGTCCAGGTGGTGGCCGTCAACGAGGACCGAATCCATGCCGTCCACGAGAGCCGGCGCCCAGTCCGCTGCGTCCGGGCCGCCGTCGGGAAGGGCGGCCCCGTGCCGAGACGCATTGACCGAGACGACCGCGCGCTGCCCAGTCCCGCGCGTCACCAGCACGGTGGAGACGGCGGGCAGATCCAGCGGACCGGCGCGATCAAACACCTCGACACCGTGCGCAGCCAGGTCCGCGCGGATCAGGGTGCCCAGGGGTGAGTCGCCGATCCTGGTGACCAGGCGCGCACCGACCCCGAGTGCAGCAGCGGTCACCGCGGCGTTGGCGGCCGGGCCGCCCGAGGCGACCAGCAGATCGTTGGCCACGAGCTTCTCGTCGGGACCCGGGAGGCGATCAACAGTCTGCTGCACGTCGAGCACCGCGACACCACACGTCAGCACCATGGACACACCTGGGAGGCTAGCGGAGCCGCATAGGCGGGACGCTGACCTGGACGGCGATGGACCCCTGACCCGGCGCGGGCGTGCACCGCGGTGGCCGATCCGCGGTCAGGGCCACTGCCCTTGCCTCGGCCGACGTGCAGGTTCCCCGTGTCGAGGACGGCGGCCTCACCGTAGCGGCTTTGAGGCCGAGGGCCTCGACCGCTGGCGTGCGTCCGTTCAGGGTCACGTCGCCCCGTGGGTGCCCGAGACGTTGCCGATGCGCCGGATTCGGATGTCGCCGTACGACGTGCGCCCGACGATGCGCACCGAGGGCCCGGCCGTCGGCGGCGCGTCGGCGGTCGGGACGAACTCGCTGGCCACCCGGCCGTACTTCGTGTCGAGGTCCAGCCAGACGGCCCGGCCGTCCGGGATGCCCACCTCGAGATCACCGTGCGAGGTCTTGAGGTCGACGTCGGCTCCGGTGGCGACTCCGATGACCACGGCCCCGTGGGCGGTGCGGGCCTCGACGCTCCCCGCCACGGACTCGGCCTCGATGCGGCCGTGGCCGGCGCGGACCCGCAGGTCACCCCCGACCGTGCCGATGCGTGGACCTGTGCTGCCGTTCCTGATGGCGACGTTGCCAGTTGCTGAGGCGATCTGGGTATGCCCGGCCGGCGTATCGATCGTGGCGTCCCCGGCGACGTTGCCGACGATGATGTCGCCGGTGCCGCTGCGGGCATCGAGCGCTCCGGTGGCGCTGAGGCGGATGTTGCCGGCGCCCGTGCGGACCGTGCAGTGCCCCAGCGTGCCCGTCGCCGCGACGTTGCCCGCGCCCAGGTCGGCGCGCACGGCTGATCCGCTCGGCAGGCTGATCACGATGTCGAGCGAGGGGGAGTTGAGGATCCGGGCCATCAGGCTGGGCTTCGGGGCGATCACCCGCAGCTGGTCGCCGAGCAGCTCGACGCGGGTGGCTTCGGCGAGCTCGACGTGCGCGCGATCGTCCGGGTCGGTCGGGCGGACGTCGACCACGGTGTCGGAGCGGTCGCTGGCCACGATCTGGACTTCGGCGAAGTTCGCCTCGATGGTGACCGTGATGGGCGTGGGGGTGGGGAAGGCCTGCATGGTTCTCCTCTCGTTCACTGGGCCCAGCCGGTGACGCGCTTGGAGCCGCGGCGGGAGACCGCGGGGGGGCTGGGAGCGCTGGGGGGGATGGGAGCCGCGTGTTCGAGCGCGGCGGAGGCGGCGCGCACGAGCCAGGCGTTGACCGAGCGGCCCTCGCGCAGGGCCGCCGCTTCGACGCGGGCCTTCAGCGAGTCGGGCATCCGCAGGTTGATGCGGGCGCTGGCACCCTCGTCGGGCTCCAGTGTCGGCGCGTCGGCGTGGGCGTGCAGCGGCACCGGGCCCGGCTCGGCGGCCGCGGGCGTCGCGGTCACGCCCTCGATGACGAAGCTGGGTTCGCCGCCGCGTAGCCGCAGCTCCACCGATCCGGGGGCCAAGTCGAGGGTGAGCTCGTCCGCCGCGGCGGACAGGGACTCGAGCAGCGCCAGGCGGACAGCCGACCGCAGCGGAAGAACCAGGCGCTCGGCGATCGACTCCGCCTCGGGACCGCCTGCCGCGGCGGCCAGGGCCATTTGGCGGGCGATGCCGTCGACATAGCGATCCAAGTGCATGGCACCAGTATGGCACCACTATGGCACCACAGCAAGCCCAAGTGGCACAGGAGCTCGCTGGGCTGGTTGAGTGATCGCGGCGAACACGCTGCGCACTATCCAGCGACTGGGCAGGCGTCCACGAGACGTGGTGTTGATCGTCATCACGCACTGGCACGTCGACCACATGCGCGGTGCGGAGGAGTTGCGCCGGCGGACCGGT